>DASTAU010000054.1:0-7134 GCA_035712425.1 Sphingomicrobium sp. | reverse complement strand
CGGTGATCGTTGTCGACATGCTCCGGTTCAGCCGGATCAATGAATCGATGGGGAGTCTCGCCGGCGACGAGCTTCTGATTACGTTCGCGCGCCGTCTGATCCTTGCACTTCGCGCGGGCGATGTTCTCGCCAGGACCGGGGGCAACGAATTCGGTGTGCTGGTTTCGCTTCGCCGCGGTGTTGAAGATGCGCTCAAGGCTGCCGAGCGGATCCAGGAAGTCATGACCACTCCGTTCAAGCTATCCGAGCTGGAGATTCGGGTCGAATGCGCGATCGGCGTCGCACTGATGAATTCGGGGCAGGATCCCGAAGAGCTTTTTCGAAGTGCGCAATTCGCGGTCAAGCAGGCGAAGCTCGCCGGCAAGCCGCAGGTCTATGAGCCCAAGCAGGCGACGGAGGCGCGCCGCCGCTTTTCCATCGAAACCGAGCTTCGTCGCGCGCTCGACAAGGATCAGCTTCAGCTTTTCTACCAGCCGCTGATCAACCTGAAGAGCGGCGAAGTCGCGGGCTTTGAAGCCCTTGCGCGTTGGAATCACGACGATCGCGGAGAGATCAGCCCGACCGAATTCATTCCCGTCGCCGAAGAATCCGGGCTGATCCTTCAGCTCGGCCGTTGGGCGATGGACAAAGCCGCACACACTCTTGCCGAGTGGGACAAGACGGCCGGCGAGAAGCTTCCGCTTTACGTGGGGGTCAATCTGTCGGCCATCCAGGTCGCTCGCGACGACATTGCAGCCGTCGTCGCGAGCGCCCTAAAATCGAGCGGGCTCACCGGCGACCGGCTGACGCTTGAGCTGACCGAAAGCTCGATCGTCCAGGACCCGGTTCGGGCAACGCGAGTGTTCGATGCGCTGAAGGCGCTCGACGCGACCGTGGCCATGGACGACTTCGGCACCGGCTATTCGAGCCTGGCCTACCTCCAGCGCCTGCCGATCGACGTCCTCAAGATTGATAAGAGCTTCGTTTCGGGAATGATGGTCGATCCGGACGCGGTCGCGATCGTGCGCGCGGTGCTGAGCCTTGCCGAGGCCTTGGGAATGTCGACCACCGCCGAGGGGATCGAGACCGTCGAGCTCGCCACGACGCTTGCGACGCTCGGCTGCGCCTCCGGACAAGGCTTCTACTTCGCCAAGCCGCTCGAAGCCGACGCCGCCCTCGAATATTGGAAATCGCGCCGACGCTGACGTCTCGCGGCGGGACGCAAGCGCCCGCGAATGGAACTCCCACATCACGG
Source organism: Sphingomicrobium sp. (assembly GCA_035712425.1). GTDB lineage: Bacteria > Pseudomonadota > Alphaproteobacteria > Sphingomonadales > Sphingomonadaceae > Sphingomicrobium. The sequence continues at coordinate 5,900 of DASTAU010000054.1, read as the reverse complement.
ACTTGGTTGAGCGCCCGTAACAGGGAGACGATGGGCCATGACGAAGTGGCTCGCGTTTGGCGCTGCCGCCTTGCTGGTTTGGTCGGGTGAGGCGAGTGCGCAGGTGAAGGGTCAAGAAGCCGCGAGGTTCGAGGGCGTCACGCGCCCGCGATCGCCCGAACTTCACGCCGTGCACAATCTGCGCATTCCCCAAACCGGCTCCGTCACATCTCCGCATATCGACGTCGGGATGCTGGTTAGCGAGGACGTCGCGCCGAACGCAGTAGTCGGGCTTGGCCTTATGAATATGGCCGGCCGCAAGAAGTCGAGCGCGACCGTCGGAATGAATAGCGGTTCACGTCGCAAGCCCGCGGTGACATTCGTCCTGCATTTCTAGGCTGCGAGGTCCGCATAGGCGGCTGGCCGCCGACGGCGGCGGGCTGCCGCCAGCGTCGCCTCGATGCTTCGAACGAGCGCCGGGTGGTGGCAATCGGGCGGATGAACGCCGACACGCAAGACCTGGAGCGGGGTTCGGCGAAGGGCGGCTGCAGCGGCAAGCGAAGAAGCCAGTCGAAGGCGCGTTCTGCTCGCCCAGGTGATCACCGGGCCGCGAGCGAGCTGCGCGCTAGTCATCGGCGACCACACACGGAAGTGATCTTCGGCAATCGGGATCTCGCAATCGTGAAGTGCTTGGATCGCGCCGTCGCCGTAGAGCCATGCGGGCGCGACGAAACCGTCGATGCGGCGGCCAATCACGTCCTCGAGGAGCGCGCGACCTTCGACGATGCGGGCTGACGCCTCTTCGCGCGACAGGCCCAGGAATTCGCCTTCGCTAGCGGTCATGAATTTTGCGCGCAGCCGGTCAGCCGCAGCGCCGTGTTTCGCCTGATCGCGGTGAAAATAGCCATGAAGGAAGACTTCCGTCCCCATTTCGGCCCAGCCACGGAGCCGCTTGGCGAATGGCGATCCGGCAATGATCGGTGCGTCACCCCAGTGGTTGGGAACCACGAGCATTGCGATACGGTCACCGACGTGGGGACGTAGCATGTCGATCAGCCGGTCTACCTCGCCTTCGAAGCGCGGAGATACGTCGTGGATCGAGGCGAGAAGGAGTCGTTCGGCTAAGCGGGTCACGGCCGCGCTTTTGCGCCACGCGGGTGCGGCGGGCCAGCCCATTAACAAAGCTTCACTTGAAGTTCACTGCCTCGGACCGCTTTTCCGGCCAATGCGGATCGTCGACGTATCGGCTTTTTACACACCGTACGGCGGCGGAGTCCGCACCTATGTGGAGGCGAAGCTTCGCGCCGCCGCCCGCTTCGGCCATGAGATCATCGTCATTGCTCCCGGCGAGCGTCACGAGCTCGTCAAGCGCGGTCCCGGCGCATTCCTCGTATCGATTCCGTCGCCCAAGCTGCCCGTCGACGGGCGCTATCGCTACTTTCACGACGAACGGTTGCTTCACGCAACGCTCGATGCATGGCAACCCGATCACGTGGAAGCCTCGTCGCCATGGTCGAGCGCAACCATGGTCGGACGTTGGCAAGGCGCCGCCACGCGATCGCTCGTGATGCACGCCGATCCGCTCGCGGCCTACGCCTATCGCTGGCTCGGGGGAATCGCTCCAACCGAGGTGATCGACCGCTGCTTCGGCTGGTTCTGGCGCCATCTTCGCGGCCTTGGTCACATGTTTGATTCGATTGTCTGCGCCAATGCCGAACTGGCAGGCCGGCTCGCCGCCGGTGGCGTCGCCAGGACGGACACGATCCGGATGGGTGTCGAGCCCGGGCTTTTCTCACCGACGCTAAGAGAGTCCCAACTGCGGCGGACCGCGCTTGCGGGACTCGGCCTCGATGCTGACGCCCTTCTGCTGCTCGGCGTCGGACGTTTCTCCGCTGAGAAACGCTGGGCGATGGTGCTTCGCGCGGCCGGTGAATGCGGGCGCAAGATGCCGGTCGGACTCCTCCTCGTCGGCGATGGTTCGAGACGGCAAAAGCTCGAGATGATAGCCGAGCAATATCCGAATGTGGCGGTGTTCCCGCGGATCAGCGACCGCGCACAGCTCGCGTCGCTGCTCGCGAGTTCGGATGCGCTGGTCCACGGTTGCGAGGCGGAAACCTTCTGCCTCGTTGCGGCGGAAGCGCGCGCCAGCGGCATTCCGCTCATCGTCCCCGATCGCGGCGCGGCCATCGATCAGCTGATCGAGGGAGCGGGCACCAGTTACGCCGCGGGACGCGAACTCTCGCTTCAACGAGCGATCGAGCGTTTCGTGAGCCGCGGGCCGGAATTGCAGCGTGCGGCGGCGGTTCGCGCGAGCCGTCCGCGGACGATGGACGAGCATTTCGCGGATCTGTTCGCCAGCTATGAAGCGCTGACTTCGGAACCTGTTCTGAAGCCTGCGGCGGTTGCGGTCGGCGGCTCTGCGCTTTCGCACCTGCCAGACCCGCTACCCGAGGTTGTCCTGGCGCGGGCGGCAAGACAAAATGCTGACCGGTTTCACCTCTAACTTACGGAAATTGCTGTAAGTTATAGTGCTGATCCACATTCTCCCGATATGCAGTAGCGAATCGGGGAAGTCGTTCCCGATCTGTGGGGCGGGGTGGTGTGAACAAGGATCAGCTAGAGTATTTTCGCCGTCGTGAGCTGGACGAGCGGGCGGCGGAGAAGAACGCAATCAGCGACGCGGCAAAGCGTGTGCACCGCGAACTTGCCGAAGAATATGCGGAACGCCTGCGGGAGTCTGACCGGCCCGATTGAGCGTTCGTCAGCGTCAGGCGTTTTGACCGCGGTTCATTGACGTCGGTCAAGTCGCTGGTCCGCAGGTTGCATAGGCGGGACGCGATGTTTCATGGGGCGCCGCTAATGCCTTCCACATCGCTCCATCACCCTCGTCGGCTCGCCGACTACAGCGCCGATTACCGGATGCTCATCCTCGCCGCCATGGCTGCTGTCGCGGGAACCGGCGGGGCGTTCAGCGCCTGGGCGCTGCTCAAGCTCATCGCGTTTGCGACCAATCTTTTCTGGTACGGGAACCCGTCATTCGGTCCGGCTCAAATCGCCGGCCGGGGCGCCCTTCTCGTTCTGTTGATCCCTGTCATCGGCGGCCTGATCGTCGGGCTGATAGCTCGCTACGGATCGGAGAAAATTCGCGGCCACGGCATTCCCGAAGCCATCGAAACGATCCTGTTCGGCGAAAGCAAGTTGTCGTTGAAGGTGGCGCTGCTGAAGCCGCTCTCGTCCGCTGTTTCGATCGGAAGCGGCGGGCCATTCGGCGCGGAAGGGCCGATCATCATGACCGGCGGTGCGATCGGTTCGCTGTTCGCCCAGCTGTTCCGGCTGAGCGCGGCCGAGCGCAAGACGTTGCTGGTCGCGGGCGCAACGGCGGGAATGACCGGCATCTTCGGGACTCCGTTCGCGTCGATCATGCTCGCGGTCGAGCTACTGCTGTTCGAATGGAAACCGCGAAGCTTCGTGCCGGTCGTCACCGCGGTGCTCGTCTCCTTGGCGTGGCGATCGCTGCTGATGGGTTCCGGCCCGCTGTTTCCCTTCGCCGCGCCAACCCCGGCCGGCATCGAGCCCGTCGCGATCGCGGCGGGGCTTGGACTGGCCACCGGACTTCTTGCCGCGATCCTTTCCTTTCTGCTGTACCGGATCGAGGACGGATTCCACGCGCTTCCGATCCACTGGATGTGGTGGCCAGCGATGGGAGCGGTCGTCGTCGGGATCGGTGCGCTGTTCGACATCCGCGTCCTCGGCGCGGGCTATGGCGTTATCCAGCAGCTTCTCGACGGCAGTCTCGTCGTCAAAGCTGTCCTTGTCCTGCTTGTTGTGAAGGCGATCGTCTGGCTCGTCGCGCTCGGTTCGGGAACGTCGGGCGGAATCCTTGCGCCGCTCCTCATCCTGGGCGGCTGCGCGGGATTCCTTATCGGGCAATATCTTCCGGGCGACCCGGGATTCTGGGCGATGATCGGCATGGCGGGCATCATGAGTGGCGTGATGCGCGCACCCATGACCGGTGCGCTGTTCGCCGCGGAGCTCACCAATCACCTCTCCGCGCTGCCCGAGACCATAGCAGCCGGCGCCGCGGCCTATGCGATCAGCGTTCTGATCATGAAAAGGTCCATCCTGACCGAAAAGATCGCGCGGCGCGGGCGTCACATCCTTCGCGAATATACGGTCGATGCGCTGGAGCTCCTCCAGGCGGGGCAGGTGATGACGCGCGATCCGGCGACATTGGCCGGAACCATGTCTCTCGCGCAGGCGGTCGATTTCTTCAGGGACGAAGCCCTGCACCGCTCCTATCCGGTGGTCGACGAGGGCGGCCGGTTGCTTGGGCTGGTATCGCGAACCGATGCCCTTCGCTGGCAGCAGGAAGGCGGGGGTCGGCTCGAGGCGCAGCTGGCCGACGTGCTTTCGGATGCCTCGACCCTGGTCGCCTACCCCGAAACGCCGTGCGGCGAGGTTGCCGACATGATGGTCGATTCAGGAACGGGACGCGTTCCGATTGTCGATCCGCAAAGCCGTCAGGTCGTCGGAATTCTCTCGCGTCAGGACCTGCTCAAGGTCCGCTCGACCCAGCAGAGCGGCGAAATTGCGCGGTCGACTCAAACGTCGCGAAAGCTGAGGCGAGTCACGAAGATTATCGGCTAGCGCGCTTCCGCGAGCGCGTCGGCGACGATTTGCTCGAACGCGTCGCCCTGCGGGAAGCCTTCCGCGACCCAGCGATCTTCGATCTTGCGCAAGGTTCGCGCAACGATCGGTCCTTCGATCAGACCGCGCTCGATAAGTACCCCGCCGCCGATTGGGAGGCGCGGCAAGTGCCACCCGGCGATCCGACTGGCTTCGCTCGCTTTTCCAGCGAGCAGCAAGCGATCGGCGGCGCAAGCATTCCCGAGGCGATAGGCAAGCGCTTCGGGGGCTAGGTTCGTATCCACTACCGCCGCGCAGGCGAGCCGCTTGCGCGATTTGTTGGAGAGCTTGAGCCGGGCTGCGACATCCTGCGCCACCGCGGCGTCGCGGGGAAGCAGCGCGGCAAGGCGGCGGAGGCCATCGGGGGCGATGTCTGCGGTCGCTTCAGTGGGAATCAGGCTCTTGAGTGCCGAAAGGCCCGCCGGCGAGACTTCGGGAATTACCGATTTGAGGATGTTCCGGTCGATCATGATTGCGACGGTCGCCCTGGGATCGGGCAGCGCGAGGAGCTTAAGCAGCTCATCGGCAATCCGCTCGCGCGAGAGCGCCATCAGGTCGTTCGCCCGCGCCGTGCAAGCTTCCAGCGCGGCCCGATCGGGTTCGCCGGCACCAAACCGCGCGTGGAATCGGAAGTAACGCAGGATTCTCAGGTGATCTTCGGCGATGCGTTTCAGCGGGTCGCCGATGAAGCGCACGTGCCGTTCCAGGAGATCGTCCAGCCCGCCGAAATAGTCGAAGATTTCGCCGGTCCGCGGGTCGGCAGAAAGCGCGTTGATGGTGAAGTCGCGGCGGGCGGCGTCGTCTTCCCAATCGGTGGTGAAAGCCACCGTCGCGTGCCGGCCGAATGTTTCGACGTCTCGGCGGAGCGTCGTCACTTCGTAAGGGTGGCCGTCGCTGACGGCCGTAACCGTGCCGTGGTCGATGCCGGTCGGCACCGCCTTGATACGCGCGGCCTCCAGCCGGCGGATCACCTCTTCGGGCTCGAAGCGAGTCGCGAGGTCTACGTCGCTCACGGGAAGGTCGAGCAGGTCGTCCCGGACCGCGCCGCCGACGTAACGAGTCTCTCCGTCGTCGGCAGCGAGCGCGTCGAGCAGTCGCTCCATGCCGCGGCGGCTGCGCCACTTGGCCGCGTCGATGCTCAGCGCCACTGAAGCCTGCGCGACAGGTTGACGATCATGGCCGCGGTTGCCCCCCAGATCCTGCGTCCGTTCCAGAGGATCTCGTAATAGTGGCGC
>DASTAU010000053.1:0-8788 GCA_035712425.1 Sphingomicrobium sp. | reverse complement strand
GCCTGTGTTCGACGTGATGATGATTCCCTCGGCACCGGCGGCTTCGAGGCGCTTCGCCGTTTCCAAGGTCACTCGCGAGACACCATCCCAATCGCCGGCAAGTTCCATTTCGACGATCGATGCGAAGTCGAGGCTTTCGATAACGAGCCGGGCGCTATGATAACCGGCGAGCCGCTGGGCGACTCCGCGGTTGATCTGCTCGTAATAGAGGGCGGTCGAGAGCCAGCTCGTCCCGCCGATGATCCCCAGCTTGCGCAAGTTGTATGCCCCTTTTCCCCGGTCCCCGTTGTGCCGATCCGAAGTGAATTCGGCATACCCGGTTGAACTGTCAGTCAACTTCAAAGCTGCCGCAAGGTGGTAACGCCTTGAGTTAGCGCGAAATGAATCGACTTGCGGTGAACCGTTCGTCGCGCCGAAAATGCAGCCGATGAGCCGCGAAGCCCAAACAGCCGGAACAGTGCTGATGGTCGAACCGGCGGCGTTCGCATTTCACCCCGAGGCCGCAGAGTCCAACGCCTTCGCCAAAGCCGGGAGAGATACCGCTGACACGGCCATCCACGAATTCCACGCTCTTGCCGAAGCCCTGAGCCGCGCTGGCGTTGAGGTTGTTGCCCTCCAGGACACGCCCGAGCCGCAAAAACCGGACGCCGTCTTTCCGAACAATTGGGTCTCTTTCCACGAAGACGGCACCGTCGTTCTTTATCCGATGGCCACGGAGGCGCGACGCCTCGAGCGCAATTTCGAAGGCCTGAGAAATCTGCTGATCGATGCGGGATTCGACATCAGGAATGTTGTCGACCTGACCTTCCACGAACGGCACGGCCATTTCCTGGAAGGCACCGGGAGCCTGATTCTCGATCGCCCGCAACGCCGCGCCTACGCGAACCTGAGCCCTCGGACGGACGCGGTCGTAATCGCCGACTTCGACGATCGCCTCGACTATTCGACGCTCGTCTTCGACGCGCGCGACCGCTCGGGGAAGCCGATCTACCACACCAACGTGCTGATGAGCCTCGGCGCCCGTTTCGCTGTCCTCTGTCGGGAAGCCGTCGTCGAGGAATATCGCGAGATACTGGTCGGCGAGATCGAGACCGGCGGCCGGACACTGATCGAGGTCGATTACGATCAGATGCGGCAGTTCGGCTGCAACGTCATCGAACTATGCGGAAGCGCCGGACCAGTAATCGCTCTCTCTTCAGCTGCGCGGCGCAGCTTCCGGCCCGATCAATTACGATCACTGGAAGGTTTCGGCGAGCTGGTAGAGGCAGACATCCCCACGATCGAGTCAGTCGGCGGCGGCAGCGTCCGCTGCATGATCGCCGACATTCACCTGCCGCGCGCCTAACCGAGCGCCTTCACGATCTCCTCGGTCATCTTCTTGGCGTCGCCGAGAAGCATCATCGTGTTATCCTTGTAAAAAAGCTCGTTGTCGATGCCGGCATAGCCGACGCCGCCCATCGACCTTTTCACGAACAGGCAAGTGCGCGCTTTCTCCACGTCGAGCACGGGCATTCCGTAGATCGGCGAGCTCTTGTCGTTCTTGGCGGCGGGATTGGTGACGTCGTTTGCGCCGATCACGTAAGCGACGTCCGTCTGGGCGAACTCGCTGTTGATGTCTTCCAGCTCGAACACCTCGTCATAGGGCACGTTGGCCTCGGCCAGCAGCACGTTCATGTGCCCGGGCATCCGGCCCGCGACCGGGTGGATCGCATATTTGACGGTCACGCCCTTCGCCTTGAGGAGGTCCGCCATTTCGCGAACCGCATGCTGCGCCTGCGCGACCGCCATTCCGTAGCCGGGGACGATGATCACCTGGTCGGCCTGGCTCATCAGGAAGGCGGCGTCCTCGGCCGAGCCGCGCTTGTACGGCCGGTCGATGGCCGCAGCGTCGCCGCTTGACGCGACAGCGCCGAACCCGCCGGCGATGACCGAGATGAAGCTGCGGTTCATCGCCCGGCACATGATGTAGCTGAGGATCGCGCCCGAGCTTCCGACCAGCGCTCCGGTGATGACCATCGCTGTGTTGTGCAACGTGAAGCCCATCGCCGCCGCGGCCCATCCCGAATAGCTGTTGAGCATCGAGATCACGACGGGCATGTCCGCGCCGCCGATCGGGATGATCAGCAGGAAGCCGATCGCGAAGCTCAAAGCCGTGATCAGCCCGAACACGAGCGGCGATTGGTCCTGGGTGAAGTAAGCGATGAGGGCCAGGATCGCGGCCAGCGTGCCGAGATTGATCACATGCCGGAGTGGCAGCAGGATCGGCTTGCCCGACATGTTGCCGTTGAGCTTCAGGAAGGCGATCACCGAGCCGGAGAAGGTGATCGCCCCGATGGCGACGCCGAGGCCCATCTCGACCCGGCTCTGCGGGAAGATGCTGATGAACGATGGGCTCGCAATCGGAGTGATCCGAACCGCGATCCCATATGCCTCCGGATTGAGATAGGCAGCTGAACCGACCAGCACCGCCGCCAGTCCGACGAGGCTGTGGAAGGCCGCGACCAGTTGCGGCATTGCCGTCATCTGGATCTTTCGGGCGATGACCAGGCCAATCCCGCCGCCGATCACCATCGCGACGATTATTTCGGGCAGCGAGGCGATGTGGTGTGTCGCCAGGGTGGTCACGATCGCAATGGTCATTCCGACCATGCCGATCAGATTCCCCCGGCGGCTGCTTTCGGGGTTCGACAATCCCCTCAACGCAAGGATGAAGCAGACGCCGGCGACCAGGTAAGCGAGCAGCACCCAGGTCGGCACCGCGATGATGACGTCAGAGTGCATCGGCCTAGCGGTCCCGCTTCTTGTACATCGACAGCATTCGCTGGGTGACGGCGAAGCCGCCGAAGATGTTCACGCTCGCCAGCCCGACCGCGACAAGCCCGAGCCATTTCGAGCTCGGACTGCCCGCAGCCGCCGCGGCGATCAGCGCGCCGACCACGATCACCGAGGAAACCGCGTTGGTGACGCTCATCAACGGCGTGTGAAGAGCCGGGGTCACCGACCAGACGACGTAATAGCCGACGAAGCAGGCCAGAACGAAAATCGACAGGATGGAAATGAAGTCCACGACCCCTCCCCTGAATTGCCCGGCTTTTGTGGCGGGTCGTACTTCGGCTGTCGAGTGGCAGCGTCGTTAAATTCAATGCGGTTAGCGCTTTGATAACCTTTCCGCGCGCACATGCGTGAGCATCACGTTGAGAGGAAAGAGCGCTTGAGCTCGAAGCGCGAAAAATCTGTCGAACCGGCGCCGTGGAAGCTGCTTCTGTGGACGGCGGTGGCCGGACTCGTCTTCGGGCTGATCGGCTTCGGCGAAATCGCCGAGGACAATTTGCGCAGCGTCCGCAACAACTTCCACAAGCACAGCGCGAGCGGCGAAGTCGTTCTTCTGATGATCGACGACAAGTCGCTCCACGAAATCGGCAATTGGCCTTGGTCGAGGAGCGTCGATGCGAAGCTCGTCGACAAGCTTTCGGCTGATGGAGTGAAGGGCACGTTCTGGGACGTGAATTTTTCCTTCCATTCAAACGCCGCTGATGACCGCCTTCTGGCGGAAGCGTTGCACCGGTCGGGAAATGTAACGCTATTCACCCGGTCCCAGAGCGGCGTCGGCGGTGCTCCACCGAAGATCGTCGATCTTCCTTTGCCCCTGCTCGCCGCCAATTCGAAGCTCGCCGCGGGAAGCTTCCACTACAATTATCAAAACGCCGTATGGAAAGTTCTCTACGCGGCGAAGGTCGGAAATCGAACGATCCCTTCATTCGCGAGCGCAATCGCCAACGTCCAGGGAACTCCGAATACGGAATTCCGTGTCGACTATTCGGTCGATCCCGCAACGATCCCCTCCTATTCGGCAGGTGACGTCCTGACGGGCGCCGTTGGGCCGAAGCAGCTTGCCGGCAAGGATGTGCTGATCGGCATCGGAACAGATGTCGTCGGGGACAGCTATTTCATTCCCGGTTACGGCAAGGCGTTCGGAGTCCATGTTCACGCGATTGCCGCGGAGACCTTGAAGTCCGGCTCGCCCGTCGACCTTGGTTGGTTCGCTGCTTTCCTACTTTCGTTCGCGGCGGCAGCGATCGCACTCTTCACAAGGCGCCTGACCACCCGGCTGGCCATTCTTGGCGCCGGCGTCTCCGCGCTGCTGGTTGTCCCCGCATTCCTCGAAGCGCACCTCATCTTCGCCGACATCACGCCTGGCTTGTTCGTGCTGCTGGTCGTGGGCACCGTCCTTGGCTGGCGCCGTTATCGCGCGCGCGGACTCGTCAACCCGGTCTCGAACCTGCCGAACCTCAATTCGCTGCGCCACAACAGGTCCGGCCGGGATCAAGCGCTCGTCGCGGCGCGTATCCTGAACTACGAGGAAATCGTTTCGTCGCTGCCTTCGGACAAGGAGCGGCAGCTCGTGGAGCAAATCGCCTCGCGGCTGAACGTCGGGACGCCGCAGCGAATCCTCTATCACGGCGACGGGGGAATTTTCGCCTGGTTCGAGGAGACGGGGCAACCGTTCGGAAATCACCTCGAGGCGCTCTACTCGCTGTTTCGGAACCCGGCGCGGGTTGCGGGCCTATCGATCGACCTGACGATCACCTTCGGTGTCGAGGTCGGAAGCGGCCGCTCTCTCGCCAATCGCCTGGCGAGCGCGCTCGTCGCCGCAGAAGAAGCTGCGCATGACGGCCTCAAGTGGAAATATCACGATCCCGAAACTCTCGAGGACGCGTCCTGGAAACTGTCGATGCTCAGCCAGCTCGACGAGGCGATCGATCGGGGAGAAGTCTGGGTCGCCTACCAGCCGAAGCTCGATATCACGACGAAGCAGATCGTCGGCGCGGAGGCGCTTGCCCGATGGACGCACCCGGAGAAGGGTCCAATCGCCGCGTCGGAATTTGTCGCTGCCGCCGAACAGCATAACCGGATCGGCAAGCTTACCGATTTCGTCATCGAGAAAGCCATCGCGGCCGCCTCTCAAATCAACAAGCGCGGGATCGACTTCGATGTCGCCGTGAATCTTTCGGCGCGGCTACTCAGCGACAAGGGATTCACGCTGCGCCTGTCAGCCCTGCTGGCTCGCCATGGGCTAGCTCCGAACCGCCTTACCCTGGAACTCACCGAAACCGCAGCGCTCGCCGACAGCGGCGAAGCGCTCGACATGATCAACCGGCTCCGCGATCTCGGAATCAGCATTGCGATCGATGATTACGGCACCGGTCAATCGACTCTCGAGTATCTCAAGAAGATCCCCGCCAACGAGATCAAGATCGACCAGAGCTTCGTCACCGGGATCGTCGACAATCGAAGCGACCGTCTGATGGTCCAGTCGACGATCGAGCTCGCGCATTCCCTCGGACGGAAGGTCGTCGCTGAGGGCGTCGAGCATCGCGACATTCTGGAGCTGCTTGGCGATCTTCAGTGCGACATAGCCCAGGGCTTCGCCGTTGGACGGCCCATGAGCCTCGACAGCCTGGCGAAACGCCTTTCCTCCGGAAAGCGCCGCAGCGCCGCCTGAGGCACTGACACGCGCAATACTCGGCGCCAATCGGCCGCCTCTAATCCCGCAAACAATCCGAAGTGAAACAAATAGTCGCGCTAATCGCGGCGCAAAACATGGTGAATCATTTGTCAACCATAACGATTAGGGTTAATAAGTCCCCATCCGCCGAATCGAGTTGAATGGAAAAGGGGTTGGGACATGAGTAAGGCTAAAGCGGGCCGCGGCTTCTGGAGCTGGCTACTCGGCCAGGGCTGGTCGTCTGGTGGCGGCAACGGCTAAGCGCCGTTAATTAAACGAGTTTTAAAGCGCTCGCCATTCGGCGGGCGCTTTTCTTTTGTGCTTCTGGAACGGGCATTCCAAGGGCGCTAGGCGAGCCTGATGCTCCGCCAGTCCAGCACCACTCTCTCGATTCGCGCACCGAGTCGCGGACTGCATGAATTCACCGATTTCGTCCGCGATTTCGTTGCCGAAAGCGGGATTTCCGAGGGTCTGTTAACTATTTTTTGCCGGCACACATCCGCTTCCCTCGTCATTCAAGAGAATGCGGCGCCCGCGGCCCGCCGTGACTTGGAGGCCTATTTTGAACGGATCGCCCCGGAAGGTGCCCCATACGAGCATGATGACGAAGGTCCTGATGACATGCCGGCGCATCTGCGCTCCGCGCTCACGGCCACGCAGCTCTCTATCCCCGTCCGGGATGGCGAGCCGGTGCTCGGGACGTGGCAGGGGATTTTTCTTTTCGAACACCGCCGCAACACGCCCGACCGCGAAATTGTGCTTCACCTGATCGGCGAATGAGCCTCGAATCCGTCAAACTGTGGCTCGCCGCCAACGCGCCTGACCTGCTGCTCATTGAGGCCGAGGGTACGACCGCGACGGTCGATACCGCGGCTGCGGAGCTGGGCGTCGAACCAGGGCGCATCGCCAAGACGCTCGCCATTCGCGCGGGTGACCATCTCTTCCTCTTGTGCACTCGCGGCGACGCCCGCCTCGACAATCGAAAGTGCAAGGATGAACTCGGGGCGCGCCCGAGGATGCTCGGGCCGGAAGAAACGCTGGACGTAACCGGCCATCCCGTCGGTGGCGTCTGTCCGTTCGGTTTGAAGCAGCCGCTGCCGGTCTACCTCGACGTGTCGCTGCAGGCATTCGATACCGTCTATCCAGCCGGCGGATCGCGAAACACTTCGGTAGAAATGCCGACGGAACGCCTGTTCGATCTCGTCGCCGAGCGCTGGGTCGATTTATGCGTGCTGCGGGGCGAAACGCCCGGGACTTAGTTGCTCTGGGCCGACGTCGTTTACCGGCCAGGCGGTGCCCGCAATGAGCGAAGCGGCGATCGCGGCCATGACCGGCGATGTCTGCAAACCGAAGCCTCCCTGCCCTGCCAGCCAGAAGAATCCCGGCGCATCGGGCGCAAAGCCCACCGCCGGATGGCGATCGCGCGTGAATGTTCTCAAACCCGCCCACTTGCTGCGGATGTGGCCGACCTTGACAGTGGTGCGCTCCTCCATCCGGTATGCGGCCAGCGCGACCTCGAGCTCGTCCGGCTGGGCGTCCATCGGCTCGCTCGGCACTTCGTCCATGGGCGAAGCGAAGAGCCGCCCGCTTTCCGGCGCGAAGTAAAGTTCCTCGCCCACGGTCTTCGCGAAGGGCAAATGTTCGAGATCGGCGCCGGGTGGAGCATCGAACGTGATGATCGTGCGCCGCTTGGGCTCAAGACCCAGCGGTTGAACCCCCGCCAGGCTAGCCACCCGGTCAGCCCACGAACCGGCGGCATTCACGAGAATTGGGCCCGAGTAGCGTTCGCCCTTCTCACTCGTAACCGTCCACGCGCTGCCCTCCCGCTCGATCCGCGCAACCCGTGCTCCAGTATGCAGTTCCCCTCGGCCAGCCCGCAGCTGACGTAGATTGCCTTGGAGGAGCGCGTGCGGATCGAGCCGAATCGCATTGAAATCGGCAATTCCGTGGCGCGCATCATCCTTGAGCAAGGGACAGAGAGCTTGCACTTCGGCCGCGTCGAGCCGGTCTAGCTTCGCGAAATGCGAAAGATCCGCATGCAATGCGTCGAGCGCCGCCCGCTCGTCATCGCGCGCATGCACCAGCAAAGGCTTAAGATGGCCGAGTGGCGCATCGGTAAATCCCTCCGGCGGATTGTCGAAGAACGGCCGACTGGCGAACGTCAGCGCGCGAACCAGCCGGTCACCAAGCGCATAATGGAGCATCGTCGCGCTTCGACCCGACGAATGAAAACCGATCTGCTCCTCGGCTTCGAGCACCGTCACACGCGCATGTTCGGAAAGCGTGGCCGCCGCGGAGAGGCCCGCTATTCCCCCACCAATGACGAGGATGTCCGGAGCGCTCACGCGCCCGTCAGCCGCTCGCTTACGACCTTGCCGCCCTGCGTGAGGCGGATTGCCTTCACGATCTCGTCGTCGTCCGGAAGCACCGGACAGCTCTGATCCTCGTCCCAGAAGGCGCTGAGGAAATTGTAGAGGTTGCGGGCGAACAAAGCGGAGGCATCAGCCGGAAGGGTCCGCGACAGGTTCGACGCGCCGATGATCGTCACGCCGTGCTTCGACACGCTCTCGCCGCTCACCGTTCCCTCGACATTGCCGCCTGCTTCGGCGGCAAGATCGACGATCACGCTCCCTGGCCGCATTGACGCAATCTGAGCGTCGCTGATCAGCCGCGGTGCCGGTTTCCCGGGAATCAGGGCAGTGGTGACGACGATGTCCTGCTTGGCGATGTGCCCGGAAACGAGCTCGCCCTGCGCCTTTTGATATTCAGGCGACATTTCCGTGGCGTAGCCCCCGGTGCCCTCGCCTTCGATTCCGGCGACATTCTCGACGAATATCGGCTTGGCCCCGAGCGACTGGATCTGCTCCTTGGTGGCGGAGCGCACGTCGGTCGCGCTGACCTGAGCGCCGAGGCGCTTCGCGGTCGCGATCGCCTGCAGACCGGCGACGCCGACCCCCATGACGAACACCTTCGCCGGACTGACGGTGCCCGCCGCGGTCATCATCATCGGGAAAGCGCGGCCATATGCCGCCGCTGCGTCGACCACCGCCTTGTAACCGGCCAGATTCGACTGCGACGAAAGAATGTCCATCGATTGCGCGCGGGTGATGCGCGGCATCCACTCCATCGCCAAGGCTTCGAGGCCCGCCGCGGCATAGCCATCGATCCGCTCGCGCTCGCGAACGGGATCGAGGGCGCCAACGATTAGCGCTCCCTTTTCCGCTCCCGCGAGCGATTTCGGGTCGGGTCCGTTGACGCAGAGGATGATGCCGGCGCCCTTCA
>DASTAU010000052.1:0-2100 GCA_035712425.1 Sphingomicrobium sp. | reverse complement strand
AAGACGGTCGCCGATCTGAAAGGCAAGACCCTGTCGATCTCGTCGCCGGGCTCGGTCACCGAATGGCTGGTGCGCGAGCTGTCGCGAAAGCAGGGCTGGGGGCCGAACGGGATGACGCTCGTCGGCCTCGGCACCAACTCCGCGCAAATCGCCGCCTTGCGCACCGGCCAGACCGTGGGCCTGCCCGACGACATCGTGCTCGCGACCAAGCTCGAGCAGGAAGGGATCCTGAAGATCCTCGTCCATTTCGACGACATCGCGCCGCATTTCATCATGCACGTGATCTTCGCGAGCGATAAGGCGATCAAGGAGCAGCCGGACGATGTGCGCCGCTTCCTCGCCGGCTGGTTCGAGACCATCGCCTTCATGCGCAAGAACAAGGCGAGCAGCGTGCCCATTGCGGCGAAGGTCACGCATGTGTCGCCCGATGTGGTTGCGCGGGCTTACGACCGGATCATGCCGATGTTCTCCGACACCGGCCGGTTCGATCCCAAGGCGCTCGCGGTGCTCGCGCAATCTTTTGTCGATTTGAAGCTCTTGCCCGCCAAGCCCGATATGACCAAGCTCTATACCGAGGCATTTCTGCCCGCGGCGGCGAAGTGACCGACGCGCGGCCCAGCTGAAGGACGAACTCCATGGACACGCTCGAAGCCCATTATCGCGACCTATCCGTCGAGGAATTCGATACGACGACCTTGCTCGAACACGCGACGCAGCAGGCAATCCAGCGCCGCTATGAGGATTTCTTCATCGCCGATATCGACGGCCATCACTACGAGACCGAATCCTTCAAGACCATCGCCGAGTACATCGAGGACCCGGTGATGCGCGACCAGGCGAAATATCAGGGCTTCGGCGGCGCTGGCATCACCAATGGCGGCAATCAGCCCATGGGCGGCCGCGTCACGCGCTATCCGGGCCGACGCAAAGAGAAGACGCCCGCCGGTCTCAACCGCGACATCGTCATGACCAAGCGCTGGATGGACGCGATCGGCATCGACCTTCTCAACATCTTTCCGACGCCGATGCTGGGCCTTGGGTTCACGCCCCGCGTCGAGGTCGAGGTGGCGCTGGCGCGCGCCTATAACCGTTGGCTCTGCGAGGAGGTACTGGCGCAAGAACCGCGGATTTGCTCGTCGCTCTATCTGCCGATGAACGATCCCGAGGCGGCCTACAAAGTCGTGCAGGAATTCGGCGACAAAAAAGGCGTGATCGGCTTCACGGTCTGCACCGCGCGGCACAAGCCGCTTTACGACAACGCCTATATGAAGACCTACGCCGCCGTGGAAGAACGCGGCATGCCGCTGAACTTCCATAGCCAGTTCGGCGGTGGGCATGATCAGAGCCTCAATCTCTGCAACCGCTTCATGGCGGCGCACGCGCTGGGCTTCTCCTGGTTCAACATCCTCCACTGCACGAATTGGCTGGTGAACGGGATGCCGGAGCGTTTCCCCAAGCTCAAAGTGATCTGGATCGAGAGCGGGCTTGCCTGGATCCCGTTCCTGATGCAGCGCCTCGACAATGAATGGATGATGCGAAGCTCCGAGGTGCCGCTCCTAAAGCGCCGGCCCAGCGACTATATGCGCGAGATGTATTATTCGACGCAGCCGATGGAGATGATCAACAACCGCGAGGCGCTGGAATTGACCTTCAAGATGATCAATGCGGAGACGCAGCTGATGTATGCATCGGACTATCCGCATTGGGACATGGACCTGCCCTCGACGATCTATGATCTGCCGTTCCTCTCCGAGACCGCGAAGCGCAACATCCTCGGCGGCAACGCCAAGCGCGTCTACAACCTCGAGCCGGTGATCTCGGAGGTGAAGGCAAAACGCCTCGCCGCCCGCGCCGCGGCGGAGTAGGGGCGTTCGCTGCATTCACGTGATCGTCATTCCGGCCAAGCGAGCAATGCGAGCGCGAGCCGGAATCCATTGAAGTGTAGTAAGGACCCCTGGATTCCGGGTTCAGCCGCTCTCGCGGCTGCCCCGGAATGACGACGAATAGAGTTGGGCGCTATCACGCCCGCGCGGGCTCGCGGCGCCGGCCATGCGCGAGATTGATGGCGATGGCGAAGACCGAATAGGCGAGGATGCAGAG
>DASTAU010000051.1:0-5480 GCA_035712425.1 Sphingomicrobium sp. | reverse complement strand
GCTTCTGAAGCCGCCGCCAGCCAGCGGCGACCAAGCGCTTCCAGACGCGGATCGGGGACGCCATCGCCTCCCCCGTTCGACCAGTGCACGGCGAGTCCAATGTCGCGCTCGATCGTGATGTTGCGGCGCAGCCGGTAAATTGAGAGCCGCTTGATGAGATCGTCGACTGCGCCGGCTTCGCAGTCCATCAGCAGGTCGTCGCCGTCTTCCCAGACGATGAAATCGAACAGGCATTTGCCCTGCGGAGTCAGCAATCCCGCCCAGACCGGAAGCGAACCGTTCACATCGCTCGTGACGAGGCCCTGCACAAATCCCCGCACATCGTCGCCCGACAGTCGAACAACGGCGCGGTCCGTGAGGGTGGTAGCGGCCATGGCTCTCAGTTAGGGAGCGGCCCGTGGCTTCGCAAACGCTGACCATCCGCCGCCCCGACGACTGGCACGTCCATTTGCGCGACGGTGACATGCTGCGGAAGGTCGCGCCCTACACCGCGCGGCAGTTCGCTCGAGCGATCGTGATGCCGAACCTGGCGCCGCCGGTGACGACGCCCGAAGCTGCGGCAGCCTATCGCGAGCGGATCCTTACCAGGACCGGTCCGGGCTTCACGCCCTTGATGACCTGCTATCTCACCGACGAAACCAGGCCCGAAGAGATCGCGCGCGGTTTCGAGGAAGGCGTATGGATTGCGGCCAAGCTCTATCCTGCGGGCGCCACGACCAACAGCGCGAGCGGCGTGACCGACGTCCGCAATATTTATCCCGCCCTCGAGCGGATGCAGGCGATCGGAATGGTGCTCTGCGTCCATGGCGAAGTCACCGATCCGGCCGTAGACGTGTTCGATCGCGAGGCGGTGTTCATCGACCGAATCCTTTCGCGACTGGTGAAGGATTTCCCCGATCTGAAGGTTGTTCTGGAGCATATCACGACCGCGGACGCGGCTGACTTCGTCCAAGGCAATGCTTCGCGGATCGGAGCGACCGTCACGCCGCAGCACCTCATCATCAATCGGAATGCGATCTTTGCAGGCGGGCTGAGGCCACATGCTTACTGTCTCCCGGTAGCAAAGCGGGAGAAGCATCGGCAGGCTGTGCGGCAGGCCGCAACGTCGGGAATGGAGAATATCTTCCTCGGCACCGACAGCGCGCCGCACACGCGCGACGCGAAGGAATCTGCGTGCGGCTGCGCGGGCATCTTCAACGCGCCCTTCGCGCTCGAAAGCTACGCGATGGTGTTCGATCAAGAAGGCGCGCTCGACAGGTTCGAGGCGTTTGCGTCGCTGAATGGGCCGCGTTTCTACGGCCTTCCCGTCAACGAAGAGACGATAACGTTGGAGCGAGGCGAGTTACTCGTGCCGGACGAAATCGAAGGCCTGGTTCCGTTTCAAGCTGGCGAGACACTGCGCTGGCGATTGCTTGCCTAATCACCGGGCGAGGCGCATTCTTGCCCCCGCATGGAGGGGAACATCCAATGCTTATGATTGCACTTCTGGCGGCCTCGGCCGCAGCGCCAGGCGGCGGCAAGACGATGGGAATGGACGATTGGCAGCAGCTCGCGATCAGCAAGGTCGGCGGCGAGGCTGGCGGGCCGCTTTACCTGCAGGTTCATGCCGGCGACCTGGATGGCGACGGCGCGCCCGACAATGCGGTGTTGAAGCTGGTCTGCGCGAATGGACGAGTGGCGCAATCCTCCTATGCGCTTGTCCCGCGCGAGGCCGCGAGCGGAATGGCGACGGGAAAGCGTCAACACAATCCGATCACGATCGTCAAGGAATGGGGCGCCGCCTCGCCAGAGCTTCAGAAAATGAGGCCGCAGTATGACGTGAAGACCCTGAAGGGGAATGAGCGCGCCGCCGATGGCTGGACCGAGGTGGCGTTGACCCATTCTGATGGGCTTTGTGCGGCCGCCAGGGCAACAATCGTCAAATCGAAGTCGAACATCACGAACAATTAGACCCGCGCTGATCAGCGGTTCTCGCCGCCCCTGCCGGTGGTGCCGATAACCGCCGCATAATGATGTTCCAGCCGCTCGTAGCATTCGCACGCGCGGCGCTTGAGGCCGGCGCGATCGGTTACGTGGACCGTACCGCGCCCGGTGGCGATCAGCCCCTCGGCCACAAGCTCTTGAATCACCGCGTTCACGGTTGTCCGCTGAACCCCGAGCAGCTTGGCGAGCGCTTCCTGAGTCAGCTCGATGCGATCTCCCGCGCGGGACTGGACGTGAAGGAGCCATCTCGCGGCTCGTTCGGAGATCGAATGGAATGAATTGCAGGCGACCGACTGCATGACGGTCGCGAGCAGGTAGTCCGAATAGCGGCAGAAGAGATTGGCAATGAACGGAGACCGGGACTTCGCCTCCTCAAGCGCTTTCATCGGCACTTTGAACGCCGGCCCGGCGATCAGCACTTCGGCGCGGGAAAAGGCGGGAGCGTGGCCGCAACTGACGATTCCGCCGACCGCTCCGCGGCTTCCCACCGCGGCTGCTTCGACCGAACGGTTGCCGTCGAGCTCGACCAGCATGCTGATCATCGTCGGCGCTACCGGAAAGAGGCTGGACGCAACTTCGCCTCCGCGCTCGAGCACAGTCTCGCCCGGCTGAAGATCGACGACGGCGCCGTAAGGCTCGATGAGCGCGCGTGCCTCCCGCGAGAAGGTGGAAAGCAGGCGGTTGCCGGAAAAGGCGTCGTCAGCCCGGATAAGCTCGTCGGTTTTCGCTTCTGCCACTCGCGACTCCTGAAGGGCCTCGCACAGATCGTTACGAAAGCGGGCCGACAGGGACAATGCGCGCGAGGCGAAGTTGCTCCATCAGCCGTTGAACGCCTCTACGGTCCGCCGCGCGCCGACGAGAAGGCAGTCGGCGACCAGCCGCAACGGCGCGACGTCGACGAGGCTTCGACGCTCGTCGAGCAAGTCGACGAAGGTGCGATAGATGTCGGGATATTCGCCCGGCCCGCTGTCGGGACTTGCTCGACCGTTCAGGAGTAGCTTCGCGCCGCCTTGTTCGAGGCGGACATGCACCCCATCGCTCGTCTCTACCTCGATCGTCCATTCTTCGCCCTCGCTCCGGCGCCAGTCGAGGCTGGCGGTAAGAGGTCCGTCGGCCTCCGGGCTTGCGAATTTCACATCGACGGCGATCGGAGTCTGGGCGTTCGCGGGAACGCTGAGCTCGGCTGATTGAACGAACAGCCCGCCGGGGAAGATCTTCGTCGCGATCGAGAATGCGTTAATCCCGGGATCGAACACGCCGAAGCCGCCGGCCTGCCAGATCCAGGCCTGTCCGGGGTGCCATTTGCGCACATCTTCGTGCCACAGGATCTGCATCCTTGCGATTCGCTTGCCCGCAAGAGCCTTTGCTGCCGCTTCGACGGTCGAGTGATGCTGTGCATGCCAGGTCGTGAAGAGCGTGACGCTTTTCCCTTGAGCCAGGCAATCGAGATCGGCGATTTCGGCGAGGCCGGCGGTCGGCGGCTTTTCCAGGAGGCAGTGAAGCCCCGCCTGAATGCATTCGCGAGCAATTTCGTATCGAGGCTCGGGCGGCGTCGTGATCGCGACCGCTTCGAGCCCCTCGACCGTGCGAATCAGCTCGCGCCAGTCGGTGAATTTCCGGGCGGCGCCCTGTCCCGACCGGCTGGATGTCGCAACAAGCTCAAAGCGTGGATTCGCCTGGATTGAGGGTAAATGCTGGTCTTGCGCGATCTTGCCGTAGCCGATGATCGCGATCCTGATCGGCTTCACGCCTTGAGTCCCGCGACATAGGCGCGCGCCTTGTCGAGCGTGGCAGCGGCGGATTGGCCGGGTTTGTACAGACCCGAGCCGAGGCCGAAGCCGGTCGCTCCGGCCTCAAGCCAGGGCTGCATGTTGTGGGGCGAAATCCCGCCGACCACGATCTGAGGCACGTCCTTGGGCACGACCGCGAGCAGCGCCTTGAGCACGCTCGGGGTGGCCGCCTCGGCGGGGAACAGCTTCAGTGCCGTCGCGCCCGCATGCCAGCCCACAAAGGCCTCGGACGGGGTGAAATAACCCGGGCAGGAGACCATCTCCGCGCCTGCGGCTGCGGCAATCACTCGCGTGTCGGTGTTCGGAGCAACAACCAGCCGACCGCCCGAGTCCCTGACGCGTTCGACTTGCCCGGGATCGACGACCGTGCCCGCGCCGACCAGCATTCGATCGCCGAACTTCGTTGCGATCCGCCTGATGCTCTCCAGCGGATCGGGCGAGTTCAGCGGCACCTCGATGATCCTGATTCCGCCGTCGTAAACCGCTTGCGCCGTGGCTTCGGCCTCGTCCGGAATGACCCCGCGGACGATCGCGATCAGCGGGCATTCATCGAGATATCGGTGAAGGACGTCCTTCGCGCTCACTTCAAATCCTCTTCGCGATCTCAAGAATGCCCGCGAGGAAGCATTGTTCACCGTCGAGCGCTTTCGCCCCGCGCTTCGCCTCGCCGAGCGCGGCGGCATAAAGCCTCGTGAGATCCGGCCGGCCCATCACCAGCACCTCGGCCGCCGTCGGGACCGACAGGCCGATCCGTACGTCGGTGCCGATCAGGAGCCCGCTCGCATAGGATGCGGCGTCTTCCTTCTTCATCTGGCCGAGGAGGACGCGGGCGCGGACCGAGAAAAGTTCGGCCGGCAACATCTCGTTGAAGATCGCGTCACGCGCCGCGTTCTTGAACACATCATCGTCGATGACCTGGCCCTGAAGGAGGTCGGACAAGATGCTGTGGTCCTTGAGCAGGCTGAAGATTTCGCCGGTCATCACGGTGCGGAAGCTCTGGACCTGGCCGCGGTGGAGCACCGTCCATTTATTGTGCGTGCCTGGATGGCAGACGAGCGCATCGGAATCGACGAGGCCAGAGGCAACCGCGCCGAGCAGCTGCACGTCCTCGCCGCGCATCACGTCGGCACGGCCGTCGCCAAGGTAGGAGAGGCCGGGAACGATCGCCTCGCGCTCGCCGGGCCAGACGAGATTGGCCGCGAGTTCGTCGATCCCCGCGGGGCACTCGACGTAGGGCGCTTCCCTCCAGCCGCGGTTCGAGCCGACCATTCCGGCCATCAGCAGCGGTTTGTCGCCAAGCTTTTCGCGGATTTCGGCGATGGCGTCGGGAAAGCCGTCCCTCGGCACCGACAAAATGCCCTTGCCGTCCTCGAATTCCCCGGTCTGCTTGCCCGAGGAATCGATCAGCCAGGCACGACGATTGGTCGTTCCCCAGTCAACAGCGATGAAACCATCTGCCCAGCGCATGCTTTTTCCGCATAGTTGAAAACCTTGGGAGCGCGACTTGGCTCCCGCCGAGGTTTTCTTTTTTGCCGGCGGGGCTATCGGTCGGCGCACCTGTAACGACGCTCGAGGAGACTGATCCATCGCCAACTTCATGTTCGCGACCGGGATCGAGAACAGCATCCCGACGATCAATCACGGCAAGACCCGCATCGACGAGATGGCGGTGTGCGGTCACTACGACCGCTGGCGCGAGGATTTCGA
>DASTAU010000050.1:0-2163 GCA_035712425.1 Sphingomicrobium sp. | reverse complement strand
GGCTGCGCCTTCGGTCCCATCGACGGCGCGACGGTCGACGACCTGATCCTCAAGGCCGACCTTGCGCTTTACCAGGCGAAGGATGCCGGCCGTGGCTGCGCCCGCTATTTCAGCTCGGAGCTTCAGTCGGAGCAGGACGATCGAGTCCGCCTCGAGTCCGACCTTCGCTCGGCGATTGCGTCGAAGCAGTTCCATCTCGCGTTCCAGCCGCTTATCAACGCCAAGACCCAGAAGCTGATCGGTTTCGAGGCGCTGATTCGCTGGAACCATCCGCAGCGCGGGTTCGTCCCGCCCAACGTGTTCATCCCGGTCGCCGAGGAATCGGGCCTGATGCCGCCGATCGGCGAATGGGTCATCGACGAGGCGTGCCGGGCGGCGGCGAGCTGGCCCGAGCCGATCACCGTCGCGCTGAACATCAGCCCGAAGCAGATCGTTCTTCCCAACCTTCCGAACGTCGTCAGCGAGGCGCTGTCGCGCTACAAATTGCCCGGCAACCGCATTGAGCTCGAGGTTACGGAGGGCGTGTTCCTTGGTGACAATGGTTCGACGCTCGACGTCCTCAAACGCCTGCGCGCGCTCGGCGTGGGAATCGCACTCGACGATTTTGGCACCGGCTATTCGTCCATCGGCTATTTGAACAAGGCCGTGTTCCACAAATTGAAGATCGACGGCAGCTTCGTTCGTGAAGCCGGCTCACGGCCCGAAAATGTCGCGATCATCCAGTCGATCGTCCAGCTCGCCAAGAGCTTCCGCATGTCGGTGACCGCCGAGGGCGTCGAGACCGCCGAGGATTTCGAGCGCATGCGCGACCTCGGCTGCGACACCATCCAGGGCTATCTCTTCGGCAAACCGCTCGCCTACGAGCGCGCCAACCAGATGGTGCTCGGCCTCGGCGCACGGAAGCTCGCGAGCTAGTTATTTCTTGACGTAGCTTTCGGCGAGGAATTCGTCGGCCCGGATCGCAAGCTCGGTCCGGTTGCTTACCCCGAGCTTGTCGAAAACCGCGTGGAGATAGACCTTCACCGTTCCTTCGGTGACTCCCAGCTGCTTGGCGATCTCGCGGTTGCGTAGCCCCTGACGGACGAAGCGCACCAGCTGACGCTCGCGCGGAGCTAGCGCCGGCCGTCCGCTCGATCCGAACGTATCCGCCAATTCGCGCACGCGTTCGGCAAGCTCCGGATCGATCCATTGGCTGCCCCTGCTGACGCGATCCAGGCATTCGATGATGAAGGCGGGGTCGGAGCTTTTGAGCACCATTCCCGAGACACCTGTCGACTTGGCTTCCATCAGTGAGGCGTCGTCGATCGCCGCCGTCAGGATGATCACGCGCGGAGCGCTCCCTTTGGACTTGAGCTCGCGGAACACGTCCATTCCCGTCCCGTCGGGCATCTGCAGGTCGAGAAGCAGCACGTCCGGCTTCAATTGTTCGACAGCGCTCAGAGTCTCCGCCCCGCTCGCGGTCACGCCGACGATGTCGTACGAAGTGTCGCGAAGCAGCACCTCGATCGCGGTGCGGATCATCGGATGATCGTCGGCAAGCAGCAGGCGGGTCATGCCGCGGCTCCGCCAAGTGGAAGTGAGATCGACACCTTCGTGACATCCATTCCGCGCGACAGCTCGATTGCGCCGCCGGCCTGGTCGATCCGCTCCTGAAGCGACTTCGGAGGCTGCAGCACGCCCTTGTGCCGGGGGTAGCTCTTGCCGTCATTGATGAAGTCGAGCTGGAGTTGGTTATCGCGTGTCGCGACCGCGATTTCGATCGACTTCGCGCCGGCATGGCGGACGGCATTTGCGACAGCTTCACGAACCAGCTGCTGAGCATCGAGATGAAGTTTTGCGGGAATGGTAACCTCCGAGCCTTTTGCTGAAAGCGCGCACTTGACCGTCCATTGCCGGGATAGCCGGTCGGCAAGCGATTGCAGGTCGCGCACCAGGTCGCGAAGAGTGACGTGCGAACCGGTGCGAAGCGCCGTGATGAAGGACCGCAACTCGACCTGTTCCTGGAGCATGAGTTTCTTGAGCTCGTCGAGCTCGCCTTCGATTTCGCGCCCGGCGCCGTGTGCGCGCCGCATCGCCTCGAGGCGGAAGGCCGCGCCGGCGAGGAACTGGACGACGCTGTCGTGAAGGTCGCGCGCCAGCGTCAGGCGCGATCGTGCGGCTGCG
>DASTAU010000049.1:0-3121 GCA_035712425.1 Sphingomicrobium sp. | reverse complement strand
TCCAGAAGTCGCAGATGTGCGGGCCGGGAAGCCCGGGATAAGTCGTCATTCCATGTTCGATCACATGGCTGAGGTCGACGATCCTTTTCTCTTCCACAGCCGGCACAATGCCACGGCGGCGAATAGCATCCAAACGACATTCAATGTCGCTGAAGGCAATGCACGGTGCCACCAGCCGTTGACGATAAAGCCGGCGGCGCCAAGCAGATTCATCCACTGGAAGGCAGCGGACTGGCCCGTCACCCTTCCGAGCGATACCAGGATGTAGGCGAGCAGAATCAACAGTGCGCCGGCCCAGCCAACGACCTCGACCGCGATTTGGACGGGAGTCATGCGGGCCAGCTCCGGCCGTCCACTTCTTTGACCGGGATGGCCTCAAAGGTGCCGGGCTCGAACAGCCGTGCGTTGATGCCCATGCGCGCGTACGGCGGGTCGGTCAGGGGAACCCAGTGAGTCAGGATCCCGCAATGGCGGCAGCGCTGCTGCGCGATGCAGGCGGGGTTGGAATCCGCGCGCACGTAGGAATCGAACTCGCCCTCGATTTGCAGTTCCTCGGACGGGAAATAGACGCCGAGGAACCCGGTCTTGCTGCACAGGCTGCAGTTGCACCGCGTGATCTCGTCGGGCGCTCGCGGCAGGGTGATTTTCACGCGGCCGCAATGGCACGAACCGACCAGCGGCTGCTCGCTCAAGCTGCCGCGAGCCTCCGAAGCACGTACTGGAGGATTCCGCCGGCGCGGAAATAGGCGAGCTCGTTGTACGTATCGATGCGGCAGCGCGCTGGGAAGCTGAACTCCTCGCCCGAATCGCGTACGACTTTCACCTGAACGTCCTGCCGCGGTTCCAGCGTCGCGATTCCCAGAATCGTATATTTCTCCTCGCCGGTGAGGCCGAAGGTCGCTGCATTCTCGCCGTCGTGGAACTGGAGCGGGAGGACGCCCATGCCGACGAGGTTGGAGCGGTGGATCCGCTCGAAGCTCTCGGCGATCACCGCGCGGACGCCGAGCAGCAACGTCCCCTTCGCCGCCCAGTCGCGCGAACTCCCGGTGCCATATTCCTTGCCGGCGACGATCACGAGCGGGCGGTCGTCCTGCTTGTAGAGCATGGCCGCGTCGTAGATCGGCATCGTCTCCCCGGTCGGGGCGTAGCGGGTGAAGCCGCCCTCGACATTGTCGAGCATCCGGTTGCGGATCCGGATGTTGGCGAAGGTGCCGCGCATCATCACTTCGTGATTGCCGCGCCGCGATCCGTAGCTGTTGAACTCGCCCCGGCTGACCTGCCGCTCGAGCAGATAGCGGCCCGCCGGGCTGTCCGGCTTGATCGCGCCTGCTGGGGAGATGTGGTCGGTGGTGATCGAATCGCCGAAGATCGCCAGCGGCCGCGCCCGGTCGATGTCGGTCAGCGGCGTGGCCTCCATCGTCATGCCTTCGAAGTAGGGTGGGTTCTGGATGTAGGTCGATCCCGCGGGCCAGCCGTAGGTCTCGCCGCCGGTGACCTCGATCTTCCGCCAGCGTTCGTCGCCGCGATAGACGTCGGCGTAACGGCGGCGGAACATCTCGGAATGGACGTGCGCGTCGATCAGCGCGCGGATTTCCTCGTTGCTCGGCCAGATATCCTTGAGGAACACCGGCTCGCCGTTCGAGGCAGTGCCGATCGGCTCCTTGACCATGTCGGAGCGGACCGTGCCCTTGAGAGCATAAGCCACGACCAGCGGCGGCGAGGCGAGGTAGTTCGCGCGGCAATCGGGTGACACGCGGCCTTCGAAATTGCGGTTGCCCGAAAGCACGCTGACCGCAACCAGGTCGTTGTCGGCGATCGCCTTGCTGATCGGCTCGGGAAGCGGGCCCGAATTGCCGATGCAGGTCGTGCAGCCGTAACCGACGAGGTCGAACCCGAGTGCGTCGAGATCTTCGCTAAGCCCGCTCTCGTTCAGATAATCCGTCACGACCTGGCTTCCCGGCGCGAGGCTGGTTTTCACCCACGGCTTTACCTGAAGGCCTTTTTCGCGCGCCTTCCGGGCGACGAGGCCGGCGCCGATCAACACCGACGGGTTCGACGTGTTGGTGCAGCTCGTGATCGCCGCGATCGCGACGTCGCCATTACCGAAATCGAACTGCTCGCCCTCGACGCCGACCCGCGGATCGTTCGCTTTGTGATAGGTGCCGTCGAGCTCGGCATTGAATTGCTCGTCGACCTCGCTCAGCAGCACGCGGTCCTGCGGCCGCTTGGGGCCGGCTAGCGACGGCTCGATCGTTCCCATGTCGAGCTCCAGCGTGTCGGTGAAAAGCGGCTCCGGCGTGCTCGCGTCGCGCCACAAGCCTTGCGCCTGCGCGTAGGCGCGAACGAGCGCGATCCGGTCGTCGTCGCGTCCGGTGAGCTTGAGATAATCGAGCGTGCGCTCGTCGATCGGGAAGAAGCCGCAGGTCGCTCCATATTCGGGGGCCATGTTGGCGATCGTCGCCCGGTCCGCGAGCGGGAGGTTATCGAGGCCCGGTCCGTAAAATTCGACGAAGCGACCGACCACCCCCTTCTGGCGAAGCATCTGGGTGACCGTCAGCACCAGATCGGTCGCGGTAATCCCTTCATTGAGCTGGCCGGACAGCCGGAATCCGACGACCTCCGGAATGAGCATGCTGATCGGCTGTCCCAGCATCGCGGCTTCCGCTTCGATCCCGCCGACGCCCCAGCCGAGGACACCAAGACCGTTGACCATCGTCGTGTGGCTGTCGGTGCCCACCAGCGTATCCGGATAGGCAAGGGGCGGGCCGCCCGGCGTCTCGCTCGTCCAAACGCACTGCGAAATATGCTCGAGATTGACCTGGTGGCAGATACCGGTGCCCGGAGGAACGACCTTGAAATTGTCGAAGGCGCTGCTTCCCCATTTGAGGAACTGATAGCGTTCGCCGTTGCGCTCATATTCGAACTCGACGTTCTTCTCGAACGCCTTGGGATTGCCGAACTCGTCGACCATCACGCTGTGGTCGATGATGAGGTGAACCGGGACGAGCGGATTGATCTTCTGTGGATCGCCGCCAAGGCGGCGCATCGCGTCGCGCATCGCGGCGAGGTCGACCACCGCCGGAACGCCGGTGAAGTCCTGCATCAGTACCCGGGCCGGACG
>DASTAU010000048.1:0-2730 GCA_035712425.1 Sphingomicrobium sp. | reverse complement strand
GCCACCGCGGCACGCTGCCGGGCTTCCGTCAGACGAACGTTCGCGTGACCGGCGCCGGCCTGGAAGATCGTGTAGCTGGCGTTCGCGCCCGCGCTCCAGCCGAAAGCGCCACCGGTGAACAGCTTGAGGAGCGCACTGCTGGCGAAGCCGAGCAGTCCCGTGAGCGTAATCCGCGGAAACAAGGCGGCGTGCGCTGCCCCGATGTTCGCGTTGGCAGCGCGAAGTTGATACTCGGACTGGATCACATCCGGGCGGCGGAGCAGCACGTAGGAATCGAGCCCCGGCGAGACTGGCGCAATGGTTCCGAAGGCGTCGTCGATCGATGTGGGGAGCAGCGCCTGATCGATCGGAGCGCCGACGAGCAGTTGCAGCGCATTCACATCCTGAGCGACCTGGGTCTTCTCGCGCGCGAGATCCGCTTGCGCGGCATCCATGATCTGTTCCGCCTGGTCGAGGTCGGTGCGCGGCGCGACTCCGCCGTCGAGCCGAATGCGGGTCAGCTGGACGCTCTTCGCGGCGCTCGAGGCGGTCTCGGTCGAAATGCGGAGCAAACTCGAATCCGCAGCGTAATCCAGCCACGCGTTCGCGATGTTCGCGACCAGCGCCAGCCGCGTCGCGCGAGCACCGGCTTCCGTCGCGAAATATTGGTTGAGCTGGGCGTGGGTGAGCGAACGAAGCCTTCCGAACAGGTCCACTTCGAAGCTCGGCACATTGAGGCCCGCTTCATATTGCGCGCGGACGCCGGAACTATTGTTGCCGGACCCCGATCCCGAACTTGACGAGCCGGACGACCGATCGCCGCTAACGGTTACGTCGCCTGCTGCACCCAGCTGCGGAAACTGCTGCGCCCGCTGGATCCGATATTGCTCGCGCGCCGCGGCAATGTTTGCGGCAGCCGCCTGAAGGTCGCGATTGTTCGCGAGACCCTTCTCGATCAGCGTTTGAAGGCGCGGATCGGTGAAGACTTGCTTGTAGGTCAGTGCCGGAAGACCGGCCTCGGCCCGGGCCAGTCCAGGATCGCCCGCGGGCCATGACGCGGGGACTGCCGGGTCGGGCCGGACATATTTCGGCTCCATCGTCGTGCAGCCGGCGGCCAGGATGGCCAAGAGCGCCCCGAAGCGCCTCATGCCTCCGCCTCCGGCTGGCGCCGACTGCGGATATGCTCGCGGATGATAACCAGGCCGTCGCGCACCCCGCGGCGCACCAGCACGTAGAAGAAGGGGATGTAGAAGACCGCGAGGATCGTCGCGGTGAGCATTCCGCCGATCACGGCCGTGCCGATGGCGATTCGACCGTTCGCTCCGGGCCCTGTGGCAATCGCGAGCGGGAACACGCCGAAAATAAAGGCGAAGCTCGTCATCAGGATCGGCCGAAGTCGGATTCGTGCCGCTTCGATCGCCGCGTCGATGACCCGCTTTCCTTCCTTTTCCGCGCGCTCGGCGAATTCGTTCATCAGGATCGCGTTCTTGGACGTCAGACCCATCGTGGTGAGAAGGCCGATCTGAAGGAAGACGTCATTCTCCAGTCCCCGCAAGGTCACGAACAGAATCGCTCCGACGAGTCCAAGCGGCACCACGAGCAGGACTGCCAGAGGGATCGACCAACTCTCGTAGAGAGCCGCGAGGCAAAGGAAGATCACGATCAGCGAAATGGCGTAGAGCAGGGGCGCCTGACCCGACGCAATCCGTTCCTGGTAGGAGGCGCCCGACCATGCGACGCTAGTGCCGGGCAGCTGTGAGGCGAGATTCTCGATTTCGGTCATCGCCTCGCCCGAGCTCTTGCCCGGCGCGGCTTGCCCGTTGAATTCGTAGGCGGGATAACCCTGAAACCGGTCGAGCGTAGTGGGTGCTGTCTGCCACCCCGTCGTGGCGAAGGAGGAGAAGGGGACCATCTGGTTCTGGTTGTTGCGGACGAACCAGTTGCCGATATCCGATGGCTCGGACCGGTAGTTGGCGTCTCCCTGGACATAGACGCGCTTCACGCGCCCCCGATCGATGAAATCGTTGACATAGCGGCCGCCCCACGCAGTCGAGAGAGTCGAGTTTACGTCCCCTGAAGTGAGCCCCAATGCAGCGAGCCGCTGTTGGTCGATGTTGACCTTGAGGCTGGCGACGTCGGGTAGCTCGGTCAGACGCACCTGCGCCAGGTTGTGGTCATCGCTGGCGGCGGCGAGCAGCCGGTCCCTGGCGGCGGCAAAGGCGTCGCGGCTCATGCCGCTCGCGTTCTGAAGCTCCATCGTGAAGCCCGTCGATTGTCCGAGCCCGCGGATCGCGCCGGGCACGAGCGCGAACACTTGCGCGTCGCGAAGCCCGCGGAATGCGGCCGACGCGCGTTCGACGACCGCTTCCGCGCTGTTGTTTGAACCCTTGCGCTCATCGAAGGGTGCGAGGTTGATATAGGCTTGGCCTGTATTCTGGCCCGAAAGCCCGCCGCCGCCGCCGGTCACCGCGAAGAAGGTGTGGACGTTCTTTTTCTCCGGGCCATCGAGGAAGTATTTCTCGACCTGCTGCTCGACGTCGAAGGTGCGGCCGAAGGTCGCGCCGGCCGGGAGCCGGAACTGCACCGACGCATTGCCCTGGTCCTCGCTCGGGATGAAGCCGGTCGGCAAGCGCCACAGCAGCGCGACCAGCAGCAGGCATGTGCCGCGACGCCTTTGCCGCCGCCAGGGACCGGCTGCTCGCCGCCGCCAGCGATGACCACAACCTGGCGCAGGTGCGTCTGACCGAGCTA
>DASTAU010000047.1:0-2879 GCA_035712425.1 Sphingomicrobium sp. | reverse complement strand
GTCATCTTGCCGTCGCGGAAGTCGTCGCCGACGCCTTTGCCCATTGTTTCGGCGTCGGATGCATAGTCGATCACGTCGTCGCTGAGCTGGAAAGCAATCCCGAGGTTTCGGCCGTAGCATTCCAGCGCGACCTCGGCGTCCTCGCTTGCCTCTGCGACGACCGGCGACACACGGCATGCCGCGGCGAACAGTGCAGCGGTCTTGGCACTGATGATTTCAAGATAATGGTCTTCGCCGGTGTCGATCTGCCGCTGCGCCGTCAGCTGCTCGACCTCGCCTTCGGCAATCACGGCCGAGGCGTGGCTCAGGATCCGGAGCACCTTGAGGCTTCCGTCCTCGACCATCAGCTCGAACGCGCGGCTAAACAGGAAATCGCCGACCAGGACGCTCGCCGGATTGCCCCAGATGAGATTCGCGGTTCGTTTGCCGCGGCGCATTCCGGAGCCGTCAACGACATCGTCATGAAGCAGGGTCGCGGTGTGGATGAACTCAACCGCCGCCGCGAGCTTGTGGTGGCGCGTGCCGGGATAGCCGAGCAGGCTTCCGCAAGCGAGCGTCAACATCGGCCGCATCCGCTTTCCGCCGCCGGCGATCAGGTGCCCGGCGAGCTCGGGAATGAGCGCGACCTTGCTCTGCATCCGTTCGAGAATGACGGCGTTGACGCCGTTCATGTCGCTCGCGACGAGCGCCAGAAGCGGATCGAGCGACGGCGCGCGCTCGGCCTTCAGCGGATGAATGGTTGCGGCCACGGCGCCGCACCTAGCGGTCGCCGCGGCGCTTTCCTAGCCCGAAGGCGTCAGTTCCAGATGTGCACGCGCTGGTCGGGCGGCAGGTACATCTTGTCGCCGGGCTGCACGTTGAACGCCTTGTACCAGGGGTCGAAGTTCCGGACGACGCCGTTGACGCGGTACTTGGCGGGGCTGTGCTCGTTGGTCAGGAGCTGGGCCCTCAGCGCGCCCTCTCGCTGTTTGGTCTCCCAGCTGTAGCCATAAGCGATGAAAAAGCGCTGGTCGCCGGTTAGGCCGTCGATCACCGGAGGCTCGCCGTGCTTTTCGACATATTTGCGGTAAGCGGCGTAGGCGACTTCAAGGCCGCCGAGGTCCCCGAGGTTCTCGCCGAGTGTCAGCTCGCCCTTGATGTGAACGCCGGGGATCGGCTCGTAGGAATCATATTGCTTCACCAGCTCCGCAGTGCGTGCGGTGTAGGTCTTGGCGCTTGCCGCGGTCCACCAGTCGGCGAGCTTGCCGTGAGCGTCGAACTTGCGGCCCTGATCGTCGAACCCGTGCCCGATCTCGTGTCCGATCGTCGCCCCGATGCTTCCGTAGTTGGAGGCCGGATCGGCGTTGGGATCGAAATAGGGCGGCTGAAGGATCGCCGCGGGGAAGGTGATCTGGTTCTGCGTCGGGTCGTAATAGGCGTTGTTGGTCTGCGGAAGCATGTCCCACAAAGTGCGGTCGACCGGCTTCGGGAAGCGCGACAGCAGCAGCTTCCACTCGAAGTCATTGGCGCGGATCGCGTTGCCGAACAAATCGTCGCGTTTCACCACGAGCGACGAATAATCGATGTACTTCACCGGATGACCGGTACGCGGATCGAAGGTCGCGAGCTTTTCGAGCGCGCGTTTCTTGGTCGCGTCGTCCATCCAGCTGTTGCCCTCGATCTTGTCCTTGAGCGCGGCGAGGATGTTGCCGACGAGTTCGTGAACCTGCCGGTCGGCCTCCGGCGGATAATGGCGCTGCACGTAAAGCTGGCCGACGCCTTCGCCGAGCGCGTCGTCGACCATGTCCACACCGCGCTTCCAGCGCGCGCGCTGCTCGGGAACGTCGCGAAGGGTCTTCGAATAGAAATCGAACTTCGCGTCGTCGAACGCCTTGGGAAGGAACTGGGCATTGCCGCTGATGAAATGGAACGCCGTCCAGTCCTTCCAGGTCTGGAGCGGAACGGAGGCAAACAATTTGCTTTCGGCCTGGATGGCCGTCGTCTGGCCGATGATGACCTTGTCGACTCTCGGAAGTCCCGACTTTGCGAGGGCGCGGTCCCAGTCAAATTGCGGCGCGAAGGTCCGAAGCCTGGCTCGGGTCATCGGGTTATAGGTCTTCTCGGCATCGCGGCTCTGCTCGGGAGTCCAGTGAACCTTCGCAATCTGGGTCTCGAGTGCGATGATCTTGTCGGCCTTGGCTTCCGCGTCGGGAATGCCCGCGAGGGTCTCGATCTTGATGATGTAGTCGCGATAGGCCTTGCGATAGGCGTCATACTTGTCGCCCTTGAGCAAATAGTAATCGCGGTTGGGCAGGCCGAGACCGCTTTGCCCCGCGTACAGAGCATAGCGGGTCGGGTTCTTCAGATCGGGGATGATGTACAGGCCAATCGGCGAGTCGAAGCCCGGGCTTGCGAACAGGTCGACGAGGTCGCCGCGAGTCTTGGCCGCATCGATCTTCGTGAGATAGGGCTTGAGGGGCTCGGTGCCGAGCTTCTCGACCAGGTCTTGGTCCATCCAGCTCGCGTAAAGATCGCCGATCTGCTGGCCGATTTGGCCGTTTGCGGTCGGGTTCTTGGCCATGTCCTCGACGATCGAGTGGACGTCGACGTCGATCTGGTCGTTGAGCGCGGAATCGATGCCTGCGAACGTGCGGTCGGCCGCGATCTGGGTCCGCTTGTCCCATGCGCCGTTCACGTAGGCGAAGAAGTCGTCGCCCGGCTTTACCGAGCTGTCCATCGCCGTCGCGTCATAACCCCAGTTGCCGAACTTCGGGTGCGAGACCTGCGCCGCCGAAGGAACCGAAACTGCGACGAGGCTCGCGGTCGCGAGCGCCAAGATTTTGAATTTCATGGGTATTCACCCCTCCCGGAGAGTCCGGAATTCAATGCAGCAAGCCTTT
>DASTAU010000046.1:0-17130 GCA_035712425.1 Sphingomicrobium sp. | reverse complement strand
CGGCTCGCGCCCATTGTCCTCAGAATGGCGATGTCGCGCGTTTTCGCTCGCACCAGCATGATCAGCGACGAGAGAATGTTAAACACGGCGACGAGCACGATCAGCGATAGCACCACGAACATTGCGACGCGTTCGACCTCGAGCGCCTGGAACAAAGCGGAGTTCATCTGCCGCCAGTCGGTGATGACTCCCCTGCCCTGAACCAGCTTTTGAAGGGGTGCGACAATTTCCCCGACCTTGTCGGGATTGCTGGTCTGGATTTCGATCATCCCGACCTGGTCGCCCATCAGCAGAAGCTCCTGGGCATCCTGCATCGGCATGATCACGAAGGCCTTGTCGTAATCGTAGACCCCGATCTCGAACACGGCGCCGACGGTGTAGGTCACCTCGCGGGGCACGGTCCCGATCACGGTCGAGCGGCCTTCGGGGTTCCAGAGGGTGACCTGGCTACCCGGGAAGACGCCGAGTGTATCGGCCAGCCTCGACCCGAGCGCGATCTGGTTGCTCCCCGGCGTGATGGACCGGATGTCGCCGGCGAGCACATGCGAGGTGATGGTCTTGTTGGCGCGAATGTCATCGACCCGCATCCCGCGAACGATGACCCCCTCGAAGCGTCCGTTGGCAGTCGCCATCAGCGGAGTCTCGATCAGTGGAAGGGCGGAAGTCACGCCGGGCGTTTTCTTCGCGGCGACCGCGATCTTCTGCCAGTCCGGCAGAGTCCCACCATAGCCCTGGACAACCGCGTGACCATTCAGCCCGACGATCTTGTCGAACAGCTCCGCTCGAAAACCGTTCATCACGCTCATCACGATGATTAGCGCGGCGACCCCCAGGGCCACGGCCAAAAGGCTGATGCTTGCGACGAGAAAGATGAATCCTTCGCCCTTGCCGGGGAGAAGGTAGCGGCGGGCGAGCATCCGCTCCGCGCGATTGAGGATCATGCGGTGAGCCTCGCGACTGCCGATTCGATGCTGAGCTCCTCGCGCTTTCCCGTTGAACGGCGCTTTAATTCCACCGTTCCGGAAGCGATCCCGCGCGGGCCGATAATCACCTGCCAGGGCAGGCCGATCAAATCCATCGAGCCGAGCTTCACTCCGCCGCGCTCGTCGCGATCGTCGTAGAGAGTCTCGATTCCGGCGTTCGTCAGTTGCTCATAAAGGGCGTCGGCAGCGGATAAGCTTGCCTCATCGTCGGCTCGCATCGTCACGATACCGACTCGCCACGGGGCGACCGGCTCGGGCCAGACGATTCCGGCTTCGTCATGGCTCGCCTCGATGATCGCCCCGACGAGCCGCGACACGCCGACTCCATAACTTCCCATCATCGGGGTGACGGGAGTTCCATCGCGGCCCGAGACCTTGAGCCCCATCGCCGCCGAATATTTGTCGCCGAAATAGAAGATGTGGCCAACCTCGATTCCGCGCCCGGTCCGTTGCTTGTCTTTGGGCACGACCTCCCATTTCGCCACGTCGTGGGTCTCGTCGGTGGCCGCGTAGGTCGAGTTCACCCTGTCGAAGAGGCCCTGCAGGCCGGCCTCATCCCCATATTTCAGGTCCGCTTGATGCCAGTCGAACGTTTCGTACGCGGAATCGTAGAAGACTTCGCTTTCACCGGTCGGCGCGAGCACGATGAACTCATGGCTGAGGTCGCCGCCGATCGGGCCCGACGCCGCCTTCATCGGCACAGCCTGGATACCCATTCGCTGGAAGGTCCGGAGATACGCCAGCATCTGCGTGTAGTAGCTCTGCCGCGCACCGGCCTCATCGAGATCGAAACTGTAGGCGTCCTTCATCAGGAATTCGCGCCCCCGCATGACTCCGAAGCGAGGACGCACCTCGTCCCGGAACTTCCACTGGATGTGATAGAGGGTGCGCGGAAGATCGCGGTAGCTCTTCACGTCGTCCCGGAAGAGCATGGTGATCATCTCTTCGTTGGTCGGACCGTAAAGCATCTCGCGATCGTGCCGGTCGCGCAGGCGCAGCATCTCCGGGCCGTAGGCGTCATACCGCCCGCTCTCGCGCCACAGATCCGCGGCCTGGAGCGTCGGCATCAGCATTTCCTGGGCGCCCGCCCGATCCTGCTCCTCGCGGACGATCTGCTCGATCTTCTTGAGCACCCGAAAACCGAGCGGAAGCCAGGCATAGATGCCCGCGGCGGTCTGGCGAACGAGCCCCGCCCGAAGCATCAGCTTGTGGCTGACGATCTGGGCGTCTGCGGGACTTTCCTTGAGAACCGGGAGAAAGGCACGGGACCAACGCATGGCGCAGCGCTGTAGGGTTGCTCTTTACGGGGCGCAACCGGACCGCCGCGCAAGCCGGTTGTGGCCAAGCCGACACAGCAGGCGTGGAAAAGCAACCTGGGTGAGATTCGCAACGTGACAGGCGTTCGGCACAAGCCTACGCCGTGCCGTCCGAACAAGCTGACCCTTGGGTCGGGTTCGGGTGCGGCGAGACGTTGCGAGCGGTGATCGTACTGGGGAACGAACCGCTTTGTAGCCTGGGGACTCTCGACCGCGACGCATCCAAGGGGGCTGACGAGCAATCGTCACGCAGGGCGCCCGGATCGCTTGTCGATCCGGGCGTTTGCTTTTTACAGTTTACTCTCACGTTAATCCGTGGCTGGTGCTCGCGGACGCAACAGGGCATCAGGCGCTGATTGCAAGTAGCCGAGTCTCGGCTTCGAATAGGGAGGCAAGAATGCGCAGTCGGTGGAAAATCGCAGCCTGTGTCATTTCGTGCGCGGTCGCCGGACCCGCGGTCGCACAACAAGGCGGTGGCGTTCCCACCGAGACGCAGGAGCGCGAGGCGTCGCACAACGACAATAATGTTCTGTGGAACATTGTCGGACTGGTGGGCCTGCTCGGCCTGCGCGGCCTGTGGCGCGACAGCGACAACGACGGATACACCGACGATCCGGTCTGATCGGATCTTCCGAATTCTACGCACGGTCAAAAATCAGGGAGAAGAAC
The DNA here is from genome assembly GCA_035712425.1 of Sphingomicrobium sp. GTDB lineage: Bacteria > Pseudomonadota > Alphaproteobacteria > Sphingomonadales > Sphingomonadaceae > Sphingomicrobium. Next base: position 14,162 of record DASTAU010000046.1, on the reverse strand, counting down.
CAATGCGCGCAATATTTCGGGTGATGGCGGCTGCCGCTCTTGTGACCGCCGGCCCAGCGGTGGCGCAAGAGACCAACAATACGGCTGCCGCCGCCCCCGCGGCGGCGACCGACGCGAATGCCGCGGCCAACGTGACCGATCTGAATGCGACTGCGCCAGTCGCCGGAAACGAAGTCGCTCCGGCGCCGGACACGACGGCCACGGACGCAGACACCCAGACGTCGCAGACGACCGAGAAGAGCAGCAGTGGCTTCCCGTGGGGCGTGCTCGGCCTCGTCGGTCTCCTTGGCCTCATTCCGCGCAGGAACCGCGGCTAGTTTGACTTACATTCTCCGGCGATGGCGTGCGCCGCACGCGCGCCATCCCGGAGATGAGTGAATGACCGATCGAAAACATCATCCGCGAACGACCTTGATCGAAGGCGGTCGCCGCCGCAAGTGGCGCGGCAGGCTCGTCAATCCGCCGATCGAACGCGCTTCCACCATCCTGTTCGACGAGGCGGCCGATCTCGACGCGAGCCGTCCCGCGATCGGGGTTTATCGCTACGGCTTGCAGGGCACCGCGACCCATTGGGCGCTCGCTGAAGCCCTTACCGAACTCGAACCAGGCGCTGCGGGGACGGCGCTCTACCCCTCCGGCCTCGCCGCGATTACGACGCCGCTGCTGGCGCTGCTTTCACCGGGCGATGAATTGCTTGCACCAGATAATGTCTATGGGCCCACGCGCCGCTTCTGCGACACTATCCTGAAGCGCTTCGGCGTCACGACTCGATATTACGATCCGCTCGTGGGCCCAAGTATCGCGGGACTGCTCGGCAACAAAAGCCGCGCGATCCTGCTCGAGAGCCCGGGCTCACTAACAATGGAAGTGCAGGACGTGCCGGCAATCTGCAGCGTCGCGCGCAGCCGTGGCGTAATCACGTTGCTGGACAACACCTGGGCGACTCCGCTGCTCTTTCCCGCGATCGAAGCAGGCGTGGATGTCACCATCCTTGCGGCAACCAAATATGTGGGCGGGCACGCCGACCTCCTCCTCGGAACGGCGACTGCCACGCCGGAATATTTCGAACGCATCCAGGTCACGACGTGGGACCTCGGACACAGCGTTTCTCCGGACGACGCGTGGCTCGCCTCTCGAGGGCTACGAACGATGGCCGTCCGCCTACAACAGCATGAAGAGAGCGCACTGAAGATCGCCGAATGGCTGAAAGCGCAGCCGCGGGTCGGCCAGGTGCTGCATCCGGCCCTGACGGACTGCCCGGGTCACGAAATCTGGAAGCGCGACTTCAAGGGATCGTCCGGTCTTTTCTCATTCGAGCTCAAGGATGCTTCGCGCGAGGAACGCAACGCGTTCGTGGATCGTCTCGAGCTGTTCGGGATTGGTTACAGCTGGGGCGGCTATGAGAGCCTGGCGATGCCGGTCGATCCGCACCGCACGGTCACGCGGGCTCCGGCGAATAATCTCGTTCGCCTCCACGTCGGCCTTGAAGATACCGATGATTTGATTGCAGATTTGTCGGCGAGCCTGGAGCGCGTCGGGTCCTAGTCGCCGCTATCGCAACAGCGCAGCCAGTGCGAGCACCGCCAGGAAGGCGATCAACACACCCGAGAGAATCTTCAGCCGCTGCGTTTCTTTCTGCGAGGCGATGATTCGAGCGTCGACCTCTTCGGCCTTCGCATGTTCGCGGGCGCGGCGCTCGAGCTCACGATGCGCACCAATTGCCGCATCGCTGTCCGCGAATCCACCGCGCATCAGCTCCTGCAGCTGTTCGTTCGAGCAACTGTGCCACCACTCGACGGAAAAAGGTGCTTCCGCCTCAACGCCCTGGTTCATGGACCTGCCCTCCCCAAAGGCTGGCGCTGGACACAATTTAACAGGAACTTAACCCCGTTGCGAGCCCGAACTGCGGTAAATCGACGAACGGTTTCCAGGAATCGAGGGATGGTAGCGGAGGAGGGACTTGAACCCCCGACACGCGGATTATGATTCCGCTGCTCTAACCAGCTGAGCTACTCCGCCCCAAAAGGCTGAAGGGCGCCGCGACGGGCACCGGAGGCGCGCATATAAGTATGCGTTCAGAGGCGGTCAACGCGAGGAACCGCTTATTGCTGCTGTCGTTGAGCGTGAAAGATCGAAGAGGCGTCGATGGACCCGCTAACCCCGCTTGAAACATTGTGCCGCATCATCCTTCGCGCCCGCGAATATGAAGCGCAGACCGTCGATTATGCTGATGACGAGGACGCCGCCGACGTCGATGACGAGCAGGAAGGCGCGCTTAGCGTCCTCGAGGACGACATCAACGACAGCGTCGAGGAAGAGCTCAAGGCGGTCTTCGAGGATCTTGGCGAAGATCAGCTGGCCGAGGTGATCGCGTTTTGCTGGGTTGGCCAGGGCACCTATGAGTCGGGCGACTGGGACGAGGCGATGCAGGAGGCACAGGACCTCGTCGGCGAGAGTTCGGATGAGGCAGTCAACGAGCTGATGGATCAGCCCATGCTCGCCTCGGTTCTCGAATCCGGGCTGGCGGCGTTCGACCTCAGCTGTGACGGGATCGGCGAGGTCACCTGAACGGATAATTGGCCAGCGGCTCCCACGGCCCTCCGAGATAGCGATGAAGCCCGAGACCGCGAAGGCCCAGCGGTCGCGGAGAAAAGCCGCGCTCGAGTGAATCCTTCAGTGCTCGCGCGGTCTTCGGAGCGACCTTGTTCTGGATGGTGATGTGTGGCCGCCAACCGCGATTGTCCTGAGCGCCGAGAAGCCCGCGCAAATCGTCTGCAAGCTCGGCGCGGATTCGGTCGAGGTCCGTTGAGACGACGCGGAAGGCGACTCCGCCGCCGAGGTCCATCAGTCCGGCGATCATTGCGATCGGAGCTGGCCGGCGGACGATTTGTGCAAGGCGCGCCCGAACCTCGCCTTCAGCGGAAGGCGGAAGCGCGTGGAACATCGTGAGATGCGCGCGAACCTGATTGCGCTCACGCGGATAGTGCGCGCGCCGAAGTCCCTCGATCCAGGAAAAATCGTCCTGCGCGAGCTCTGCGGTGATGATCAGCGCCCCGGCCACTCGTCCCTCTGCAGCTCCTCAAGCTTTTCGAAGTCTGTCGCGTCGAACCGTGTCACGATTATTTCCCCATCCACATGGGCGTGCTGCCACGGAAGCCGCCGAAGGCGCTCGCCAACCCCCGCAAGGCCACCTTCCGAAACCACCACATAATCGAGCCTGCCGCTACGCGAGCCCGCCATGGCGTCGATGCAATGACCGACCTCCCGACCGCCGCAATGAACCGGCGCTCGCGCCAGCAAAGAAACGGGAAACAGCGCTTCGCCCGGGGTGTGTTCGCTCGCTTCCGACGCCGCCCGAGCCCCCTCCTCCACCTTCGCCTGACGACCGAGCCAGCGCCACACGCCGAACACATCGACGCCGAACAACACGATGTTGGTCCACATGAGTGCAGGCTGGTGGGTCGTGAAGCCGACGCCAATCCAGCACAATGCTCCCAACGTGAAAACCGCGAAGCCGAAGCCCGTCACTCGCGATCCGAGATTGGACGCCGTCATCAGCGCCGCGATGATGGTCGCAATCGTCGCGACCCAGGAGATGGTATCAGCCATGCGGCCGCAATGCGCAGCGGCGGCTTAAGGTTCAGATTTCGACCTGGCTTCCGAGCTCGACCACGCGGTTGGTCGGCAGCTTGAAGAATTCCATCGCGCTTTCCGCGTTGCGCAGCATCCACGCGAACAATTTCTCGCGCCATATGGCCATCCCCGGCCTCGACGAGGGCAGCAAGGTTTGCCGCGCGAGGAAAAAGCTCGTGTCCATCATCTTGCACTGTGGCCCGATGTTTTTCAGCTGCGCCAGCGCCGCGGGGACGTTGATCTCCTCCATGAAACCATAGCGAAGGACCACGCGGAAGAAGCCGGCGCCGTAATCCTTGTTCTCGAGCCTTTTTTCCTCGGACACATAGGGAACGTCCTCAATTCGCACGGTGAGGAGAATCACCCGCTCGTGAAGCACCTTGTTGTGCTTGAGGTTGTGGAGCAACGCATGGGGAACGCCGCTGGCGGAACTGGTCATGAAGACGGCGGTGCCGGGGACGCGGGCAGCGCTCGGGGCGGCCGATTTGATGAAGATCTCCATCGGCAGGCTAGCTTCATTCATCCGGGCGATCATCAACTGCCGGCCCTTCGCCCAGGTTGTCAGGAAGGTGAAAGCGATCGCTCCGACCAGAAGCGGGAACCAGCCGCCAGCCGGGATCTTCAGGAGGTTGGCCGAGAGGTACGAGAAGTCGACCGTGAAGAAGAGCACCAGAAGTCCTGCCACGGCGACCCGGTTCCAGTTCCACATCTGCCTGAGAACAACGGAGATGAGGATGCTGTCGATCAGCATCGCACCGGTCACCGCGATGCCGTAGGCGGCCGCGAGGTTGGACGAGCTCTGGAAGGTCAGCACGAGAAGGATGACCATGGTCATCAGCGCCCAGTTGACCAGCGGGATGTAAATCTGGCCGGCGGTGCTTTCACTCGTGTGCGAGATCCTGAGGCGCGGGACGAAACCAAGCTGGATGGCTTGCTGGGTGACCGAGAAGGCGCCCGAAATCACCGCCTGGCTGGCGATGATCGCAGCAGCGGTCGCGAGCAGCACGAGCGGGAGCCGGAACATTTCCGACGCCATGTAGAAGAACGGGTCCTTGACCTTGGCCAGCGCGGTGTGCGGGTCGGCCGACAGGATCATCGCGCCTTGCCCCAAATAGTTGAGGAGCAGCGCGGGTAGAACGAAATAGATCCACGAGACCCGGATGGGCTTGCGGCCGAAATGGCCCATGTCGGCGTAAAGCGCCTCGGCGCCTGTCACCGCCAGGACCACCGAGCCCAGGGCGACGAACGCGCGCATGAAATCGGCGGTGAAGAACCGCACCGCGTGGAGCGGGTTGAACATCGCCAGGATGACGCCCGGATCATCCATGACATGGATGATTCCGAGCACCGCAAGCGTCAGGAAATAGACGATCATGACCGGGCCGAAGAGCAGCCCGACTTTGGTGGTGCCGCGCGACTGGATCAGGAACAGGCCGATGAGGATGCCTACCGCGATGGGCACGACAAAGGGCTGGAGGCCCGCCTGCACCGTGGTCAGACCTTCGACCGCCGAAAGGACCGAGACCGCCGGAGTGATCATCGAATCGCCGTAGAAAAGCGCCGTCGCGAATACGCCGAGCATGATGATCCCGCTCGTCCAGCGCTTCTTGCCGCCCAAGGTGCGGTTGATCAGCGCAAGGAGCGCGAGGCTTCCGCCCTCCCCCTTGTTATCCGCGCGCATGATGATGGTGACGTATTTCAGAGTCACCACGATCATCATCGTCCAGAAGATGAGGCTGAGCACACCGTAGATGTGAAGCCGGTCGGGCATCAAAGTGTGATGGCCCGCGAATGTCTCCCTGAAGGCGTAGATGGGCGAGGTGCCGATATCGCCGTAGACGATGCCGACCGCGCCGATGACCAGCTTGTACAGCGGTCCTTGCGCGTGCCCGTGCGAAGTGTCCTGCGGCGCCTCGGCTTCGGCGGCTCCAGTTGCGGTGATGCTCATGCGTTGAGATTCAAACTCGACAGACTGCGGCTTCGCATCCCCTGGACCGCGCGAGACATACTCGCTTTCGGACGCGCCCCACTAGCACTGCCGTTTCGGCCCCGCAATCGGACGGGACAGCGGCGAAATCCCCGTCTATAGGCCCGCGCAAACATCAATCGGAGCGAACGAATAGATGCGCATCGGGGTACCAAAGGAAATCAAGGTCCACGAATATAGGGTCGGCCTGACGCCTGCGTCAGTTGCAGAGCTGGTCGCCCACGGGCACGAACTGTTTGTCGAAACGCGTGCCGGCGACGGGATCGACTGCCCCGACAAGGCCTATGAGAAGGCCGGTGCCAAAATCCTCCCCGACGCCAGGTCGGTGTTCGATTCCGCCGACATGATCGTGAAGGTAAAGGAGCCGCAGCCGCCGGAAATCGCGATGCTGCGTCCAGGCCAGATCCTGTTTACCTACCTCCACCTCGCGGCCGACAAGGACCAGGCGCTCGGCCTCATCAAGTCCGGGGCGATCTGCATCGCATATGAAACGGTCACCTCGCGGAACGGCTCGCTGCCACTCCTCAAGCCGATGAGCGAGGTTGCCGGGCGCATGTCCGTGCAGGTCGGCGCCCACTATCTCGAGAAGGAGCAGGGTGGACGCGGCGTGCTTCTCGGCGGCGTCCCCGGCGTTGCGCCGGTGAAAGTCGCGATCCTCGGCGGCGGAGTTTCCGGCGTGAATGCGGCGCAAATGGCCACCGGCCTCCGTGCCGACGTCACCATCTACGACATCAACAACGACCGCCTCGCCGAGCTCGACATGTTCTTCTCGAGCCAGATCAAGACGGCTTATGCGTCGCGGTCGGCAATCGCCAATGCGGTGAAGGAAGCGGAGCTGGTGATCGGCGCGGTGCTGGTTCCCGGCGCCGCGGCGCCGAAGCTCGTCACGCGCGAGATGCTCAAGACGATGAAGCGCGGCAGCGTGCTGGTCGACATCGCGATCGATCAGGGCGGTTGCTTCGAAACCTCGCATGCGACGACCCACGCCGACCCGGTCTACGAGGTCGACGGGATCATCCATTATTGCGTCGCGAACATGCCGGGCGCGGTCGCTCGGACCAGCGCCTTTGCGCTCAACAATGCGACCCTGCCCTTTGCGCTGAAGATCGCGAATCTCGGCGCCGAGGAAGCGATGCGGCAGGATCCGCATCTCGCGAACGGCCTCAACGTTTCCGACGGAAAGATCCGTCATCAGGCCGTCGCCGAGGCGCTCGACCTGCAGTTCGAACCGGTCGCCGCTTAGGGGTGACCGGGAGGCACCGGTCCGCTGAGCGCCGTCACGCCCTGCTCGACCATCGGTCGCCATTCGGCATTGGCGGGCGCCTTCGCAAGGATGTTTCGCCACAGCAGCAGCGCCCCGTCGCGATCGCCGGAGCGGGCCAGCGCGAGGCCATAGAAGAACGGCGCTGCGGGGTGACCGGGCGCTGCGGCCTCGGCGCGGCGATAGGCTAGCTCCGCCGCCGGCGTCATTCCACGTGCGTGGTCGACAAGCGCATTCCCAAGACCGATCCAAAGCTGCGGATCAGCGGGATAGCGCTTCACGGCATTCTGAAGGATGCCGACTGCATCCTCGCTTTCGCCGTCGCGTGCGAGCGCTTCGGACATTCTAAGCCAGCTTTCCGCCGGCGTGAACTGGCCAAAGAACGCGTGGCGCGCCTTCGTTAACGGGAACACGTCTCCCGCCTCAGTCATTTCGGCGGGTGCTCCCGGCAAGCCTGGACTTCCCTGCAGGGCATAGCCTGCACCACCCAGTAGCAACGCAGCGGCGCTCGCGGTCAGAGCTGCCCCCCGGACTCGCAGCAAACGCAATCCTCCAAGGCTCAGCGCCATGAGGCCGATGAGGATCAGCCAGCCCATCAGCCCCTCCTCACCCGAATTCGCCGCCGGATCAGCCATCCGCCAATGAGCAGCAGCGCGAGCGGCGCGAGCCACAGCGGCCAAGCGGCGGGCTCCGCTGTCGGCTTGTAGCTGATCCACGTGCCGTAGCGCTGGATCAGCCAGGCGCGGATGGCCGCCGGCTTCTCTCCCGCCGCGATGCGACGCCGAACAAGGTCGCGCATGTCGCCTGCAAGCTCGGCATCGGAATCGGCAATCGATTGGCCCTGGCAGACAAGGCAGCGCAATTGCTCCATCAGCGCTTCGGCCTGCGCCTCCTGCTTCGGATCGGGCAGCTGGCGGTCGGACCAGTAAGCCGGTGGCAGGTTGCTGTCGGCGAGCAAAGGTTGAGCCCATGCCAGCGCCACCAGGAGGAGCAAACACCTCATCGCGCCTGTTCCAGTTTCGACAGAATCAGCCCAATATCCGAGCGCTCGATCGGGCCGATATGCTGGTAGCGGATCACGCCCTTCCCATCGACGATGAAGCTTTCGGGGACGCCGGAGGACCCGAGCGATATCTGCACCTGGCTCTGCGGATCGCTTCCAATCCGGTCATAGGGGTCGCCATTGCTGGCAAGGAACTGCGCGAGGTCCGCCGGTCGGTCGCGAATGGCGATGCCTTCGACACTGACGCCGCTGTCCTTGAGTGTCTGGAGCACCTTCACTTCGGTGGTGCAAGGCACGCACCAGCTGGCGAAGACGTTGACCAGGTGCGGCTGTCCATTCGTGAGATCGGCAGACGAAAGCGGCGGCTTGTTGGGCAAGATCGCGCTCAGGGCGAACGCGGGGACCGCCTTGCCCTCGAGCGTCGAGTGAACATTCGTGTCGGAAGGTGTCGCGAGCCGCCAGATCAGCGCGACAATGATGAGCAGCAACAGCGCGAGCGGTGCGAAGCGGGTGGCGCGGCTCATGCGTAGCGCTCGCGATGCCATTCTGCATCGGCGCGGCGGCGCCAGAAGAGGCGCCAAAGCCGACCTAGCAATGCGAGAGCGCCGCCGAGCGCGATCAGCGCACCGCCCGCCCAGATGAGCGTTACAAACGGCTTCCACCACAGCCGGAGCTGCCACGCGCCGGAAGCGTCGGGCTTGCCGACCACGGTATAGAGCTGGCCGTTCCAGAAGGTCCGGATAGCCGATTCATTCGTCTCGGCGGGAGGATCGGAGAAATAGCGCGTCTGCGGCTTGAGCGTCACGACGGACGTCCCCCGCGTGGCGCGAAGCTCGGCTTCGACGGCGGTCCAATTCTTGCCAGCTGTCGGCGTGACGTCGTTGAGCAGCACGAGCCACGGGCCGACGGTGAGCGTGTCCCCGGGCTTGGCGATGGCGAGACGCTCGCTCGTAAACGCAGCGTTCGCCGCCATTCCGAGGAGCGCAATTGCAATGCCGAAGTGGGCAACGACCATTCCCCAGGTCGCAAGCGGTGCGCGGAACGGGTTGCGGTTGACGAGGGGCAAGATGCTCGCGGCGACAAGATAAGCCGCGACCGTGAAGCCGAGCCGAGGCAGGATGTGCATGCCCGGCCAGAGGATAATCGTGATGACCAGCGCGCTCGTTCCCAGGAGCGCTGGGATCGTCAACTGACCGAAAACGGGCCGCCGCTCACGCCTCCAGGCGAGCAACGGACCGACACCAACGAGGGCCGCAAGGATCAAGGCCAGCGGGCCTGCCACTGCGTTGAAGTAAGGCGCGCCGACGGACAGCTTCTCGCCGCTCACGGCTTCGACGAACAACGGATAAAGCGTCCCGACGAAGACTACGCCGAGCACAATGCTGAGGATGAGGTTGTTCACCACCAGACCGCTCTCGCGGCTGACCAGCTCGAACGGCGCGCCCTCTTTCAGCGTTGCGCCGCGCACGGCGAACAAAATGAACGCCGCACCCACATAAATCGCAAGAAGCGCGAGCAGGAACGTCCCGCGCTCCGGATCGATCGCGAACGCGTGGACGGATGTCAGGATTCCCGAACGAACGAGAAAAGTGCCAACCATCGACATGGAAAATGCGATGACGGCGAGCATCATCGTCCACGCCTTCAATGCACCGCGCGCCGCCAGCACGTTGATCGAATGGAGGAGCGCGGTAGCGGCCAGCCAAGGCATCAGCGATGCGTTCTCGACGGGGTCCCAGAACCAGTATCCGCCCCAGCCGAGCTCGTAATAAGCCCAATAGCTTCCCGCGGTGATCCCGAGGGTCAGCAGGATCCAGGCGCCGAGCACCCACGGGCGCATCGCTCGAGCCAAGCGCGAGTCCACCTCGCCGGTCAGGAGCGCGCCGACTGCGAGGCTGAATGCGACCGATAGACCGACGTAGCCGAGGTAAAGCGTCGGCGGATGAAATGCCAAGCCCGGGTCCTGCAGAAGCGGATTGAGACCCTGCCCGTCCGGCGGCGCCGGCCACAGCCTCGCGAACGGGTTCGAGGCGAACAGCAGGAATGCGTAGAAACCGAGCGCCAGAACCGCCTGTGCGCCGAGCGCAGCGACGAGCGTCCGTTCACTCGTCCGATGCGCGAGCAAGGCAACGAATGCGCCAGCGACGGCGAGGATCGTCACCCACATCAGCATCGAGCCTTCGTGGTTCCCCCACGCGCCGGCCACCTTGTAGATGAAGGGCTTCACCGCGCTGCTGTTCTCGAACACCAGCGCCACCGACATGTCGCTTCGAGCGAATACGATCAGCAACATCGCGAACGCAACAAGGGTCAGCAGCCCCTGAACGACGGCAATCGAGCGCATCGATCGAGCGCCATCGAATTGAATTCGAAGCGAGAGGACCATCAGGACGAATTGCAGCGCCGCCAGCCCGGCCGCGAGCCACAATGCGGCGAGACCCGCCTCGGCGATCATTTCTCTAGCGTCTTCCCGGCCTTGTGTTCGGCGGACAGATTGCCGAGCTGCGGCGGCATGTAGCGTTCGTCGTGCTTGGCGAGGATTGTGTCGGCGATGAACGTGCCATTCTGGAGACGCCCCTCGGCGACTGCTCCCGAGCCTTCACGGAACAGGTCGGGTGGGATTCCGCGGAAAATGACGGGCGTTTGCGCCTTGCCGTCGGTGACCATGAAGCGGATCGTAACGCCATCGGGCAAATGCCGGATCGAGCCGCGCTCGACCATTCCGCCAAGCCTCATGCCCTCGCCTTCGTGAGCCTTGCCCGCGGCGATATCGGCAGGCGTATAGAAATAGGATGCCTGGCTTCTCAGGCCCCACATCGCCAGCAGCGCGGCAGCGATCAGCGCGACGATCGCCGCGACGACCAGCACGAGCCGCTGGTTCTTGGGTTTCATTTGCGACTGAGCGCGTCGGCGGCGGCTTCCGCGCGGCGCATCGACGCGAAGGCCCACAGCAGCAGCGCGGCGGTCAAGCCAACCGCCAAGCAATAAGCGGCGGCAACGAACGGCCAGGGATTCATGCGCCGAGCCTCCGCATCCGCGCTTCGACCTTGGTTTCGGCGAGTTCCGCACGCATGCGCATCAGGACGGCGGCGCCAAACAGGCACGAGAAGCCGACCAGCGTCAGCGGCAGCGGCCACAGGATGCTATTGTCGATGGTCGATCCCGTCAGGCCGATACTCTCGCCCTGGTGGAGCGTCCGCCACCACAGCACCGAATAATGGATGATCGGAAGATTCACCGCCCCAACCAGGCCGTAAATCGCGGCGATGCGCCCGTCCCCTCCGCGCTCGCGCTCGGCGGACGCCAGGGCGATGTAGCCGAGGTAAAGGAAGAACAGGACTAGCATCGACGTCAAACGACCGTCCCACTCCCACCACGTGCCCCAGGTTGGACGGCCCCAGATTGATCCGGTCATCAGGCAGATCGCCGCGAACGTCGCACCCGCCGGCGCCGCTGCGCGCCCGCCGATAGCAGCAAGTGGATGGCGCCAAACGAGCTGGCTAACCGAGGCAGCGGCGATCCCGCCCCACCCCGCCATACCAAGCCATGCCGACGGGACATGGATGTAGAGAATGCGCACCGTTTCGCCCTGGAGATAGTCTTGCGGAGTCATCGTCAGGCCGGCGATCATTCCACCAATCGCGAGCGCAAGCCCAACGAGCAGCAGCCACGATGTCGCGGGCCGCGCAATGCGCAGAAAACGCGCGGGATTTGCCAAAGCGTGCACTGGGCGGTGCTTATGCCCTGCCGATGAGCCTTTGCGCCATAGCGTCCGCGACCGACGCCGGATCGCGGCCGGTTTCGGAGCCTTCGCGCCAAATCTGCTCGAGCCGCACAGGAATGCCTTCGATCCGGCGGCGGACGAGGCTGGCGTCGCCGTCCCCGAGATATTCGGTGCAGACGTTGATGATACCGCCGGCGTTGATCACATAGTCAGGCGCATACAAAATCTCGCGCTCTTGAAGCCGTTCGCCGTCCTCGGCGGTCGCAAGCTGATTGTTCGCTGCACCGGCTACCACTGGAACCTTGAGCTGCGCGATCGTCGTTTCGTTGAAGACCGCGCCGAGAGCGCATGGGCTCAGCACGTCTGCCTCGAGCGAAAGAATCTCGTCGGGCGAAACCACCTTGCCACCGGCCCGGTCCGCAAGCTTCTTCGCCTTCGCCTCGTCAACGTCGGCGATGGATAGCCTGGCGCCCTCCGCACAGGCATGGAGCGCCACGCCGGTAGCGACACTCCCCGCCCCCTGCAGAGCGATGTGCAAGCCCTTGAGATCGTCCTTGCCGAGCGCCCACTTCACCGCCGCCTTGATGCCAAGAAACACGCCGAGAGACGTGTGCGGCCCCGGGTCTCCACCGACGTCACCTGGAGAATTCGGCAAACCGGCGACGAATTTCGTCGAACGCGCGACCTCTATCATGTCGGCGACGCTCATCCCGACGTCCTCGGCCGTGATGTACCGGCCCGCAAGCTGATCGACGGCCTTGCCGAACGCGTGGAGCAGGTCCGGCGACTTGGCCTTCGCTTCGTTCGCGAGAAGGACCGACTTGCCCCCACCGAGGGGAAGTCCGGCCATCGCATTCTTGTAGCTCATTCCACGCGACAGCCTCAGCGCATCGACAAGCGCATCCTCGTCCTTTGCATAATGCCAGAAGCGCGCGCCGCCCGCCGCGGGGCCGAGATGGGTCGAATGGACGGCGATGATCGCTCTTAAGCCGCAGTCATCGTCGGTGATGAAATGGACGGCTTCGTGCTCGTCGAAATCGGGCAGGCCCCAGGGAGTGGTCATTGATTTGCGCTAACTCTGTCATTGCGAGAATGAATGGGGCGATCGAGGGGACTTGAACCCCCGACCCCTGGTACCACAAACCAGTGCTCTAACCAGCTGAGCTACGATCGCCACGGTGCGTATCGGGAAGCGGCTCCCGTGCCCGCGCGGCGGCACTTAGGTTGCACCGGCAGCGAACGCAAGAAGTGCCAAACACCTACGCGGGTACCAAACTTTCGATAACCGCAATTGATATCATCATTGGTGTAAGACTTGCGGCGTTACTGAACGAAGCGCATCGTCCGGGGTGGGGAGAGAACCTATGGCGAGTCGGCGTCTAAAGTCGGCGACGCGAGGTGTGTCCTTGCGAGAAACGCTAATTTCCGCGGGGCTCGAGCCCCATCTCGCCGATCTCCTCGACGATATCCCGCACCGGATCGTTCTGGTTGAACCTCGGCGGCCTTTCCGCGAGCAGGGCGCGCCGCGCGACGAAGTGATGTTCGTCCGCTCCGGAATCCTGTCAAAGTTCAAGACGGACTCGTCGGGACGGCGGCAGATTGTCGCCTTGCGCTTTCCGGGCGAGGGAATCCTGCCCCGAAGCGGGCCCGCGGAATATGGAATCCAGGCGATCGTCAGGAGTGAGGTCATGGTCGGCAAGGCCTCTGACTTCGACCCGATCGTCGATGCCCATCCCGAGCTTCATCGCTTCTTCTGGCGCCTCATCCAACGCAACGAGGCGATCGGTTACGAATGGCTGGTCAACTGCGGGCGGCGAGATTCTACGGCGCGCGTCGCTCATCTGCTTTGCGAGACGGCCGTGCGGATGCATTCTGACGACAGCCACATGATGAATCCGTTCACTCAGCAGCAGATCGCGGACATCACCGGGCAGACGTCGGTTAACGTCAACCGGGTGCTCGCCGACATGGAGCGTCTCGGACTGATCCGGCGCAAGGGCCGGGAAATCGAGTTCACCGACTGGAGCGAAATCCGCCGCGTGGCGAGCTTCCAGCCGGAATATCTGACGGTCTAGGCTTCGGGCATCCGCTCGGATGCCCTCCAGGCAGCGATGGTGGGCGCGGCAGGGTTTGAACCTGCGACCCCACCCGTGTGAAGGGTGTGCTCTACCACTGAGCTACGCGCCCGCGACCCCGCGAGAACGGCGCAGATAGGGACAGGCGCAAAGCCTGTCCAGATTATTGGACAGCGTCCTTCAGGACCTTGCCCGGGCGGAACTTCGGCTGCGAGCTCGCCGCGATCTGCATGGGTTCCCCGGTACGGGGATTGCGCCCCGTCGAGGCCTTGCGGCGCGTCACGGAAAAATTGCCAAAGCCAACCAGCCTGACTTCGTCGCCCCGCTTGAGCGTCGACGTGATCACCTCGAGCATCGTCTCAATCGCCCGCGACGCGTCGTTCCGGCTGAGGCCTGCCCGGTCCGCCACATGGCCGATGAGTTCCTGCTTGTTCATTGCCCCAGCTCTCCCTCACCGCAAGACTCGCGCGAACGCACGT
>DASTAU010000045.1:0-2593 GCA_035712425.1 Sphingomicrobium sp. | reverse complement strand
TCCTCGAGCGCCTTCTCGATCTCGGACTTGATGTCGGCCGAAACCTTGTCGCCATGTTCGGCGAGCTGCTTCTCGGTCGAGTGGATGAGGCTCTCGGCGTTGTTCTTGGCCTCGGCCGCGCCACGACGCTTCTTGTCTTCCTCGGCGAACTGCTCCGCCTCGCGGACCATTTTCTCGATATCGCTGTCGGCGAGACCGCCCGAAGCCTGGATCCGGATCTGCTGCTCCTTGCCCGTGCCTTTGTCCTTGGCGCTGACGTTGACGATGCCGTTCGCGTCGATGTCGAAGGTGACCTCGATCTGCGGCACGCCGCGCGGAGCGGGCGGGATTCCGACCAGGTCGAACTGGCCGAGGATCTTGTTGTCCGCGGCCATCTCGCGCTCACCCTGGAAGACGCGGATCGTCACCGCATTCTGATTGTCCTCGGCGGTCGAGAAGACTTGGCTCTTCTTGGTCGGGATCGTCGTGTTGCGGTCGATCATCCGGGTGAACACGCCGCCCAGAGTCTCGATGCCCAGCGACAGCGGGGTCACGTCGAGCAGGAGCACGTCCTTGACGTCGCCCTGCAGCACGCCCGCCTGGATCGCCGCGCCCATCGCGACGACCTCGTCGGGGTTGACGCCGGTGTGCGGATCGCGGCCGAAGAATTCCTTCACCCGCTCGCGAACCCGCGGCATGCGCGTCATTCCGCCGACGAGAACGACGTCTGCAATGTCCTTCGCGTCGATCCCGGCGTCCTTCAGCGCCTTCTTGCACGGCTCGATCGTCCGCTCGATCAAATCGTCGACCAGCTTCTCGAGGTCGGCGCGGGTCAATGTCTCGACGAGGTGAAGCGGAGTCGTCGTCCCGCCTTCCATGCGCGCGGTGATGAACGGCTGGTTGATCTCGGTCGTCGCCGCCGAAGACAGCTCGATCTTCGCCTTCTCGGCCGCTTCCTTGAGGCGCTGCAGCGCAAGTCGGTCGGTGCGAAGGTCGATATTCTCCTTCGCCTTGAACTTGTCGGCGAGCCAATTGACGATGCGCGCGTCGAAATCCTCGCCGCCGAGGAAGGTGTCGCCGTTGGTCGACTTCACCTCGAACACGCCGTCGCCGATCTCGAGCACCGAAATGTCGAACGTGCCGCCGCCAAGGTCGTAGACGGCGATCGTCTTGCCGTCGTCCTTTTCGAGACCGTAGGACAGCGCGGCCGCGGTCGGCTCGTTGATGATGCGCAGGACTTCAAGACCGGCGATCTGGCCGGCGTCCTTGGTCGCCTGGCGCTGAGCGTCGTTGAAATAAGCGGGAACGGTGATCACCGCCTGGGTGACCGTCTCGCCGAGATACGCCTCGGCCGTTTCCTTCATCTTCTGGAGAATGAAGGCGGAAATTTGCGACGGCGAATAATCCTTGCCGCCGGCCTCGACCCAGGCGTCGCCATTCTGGCCCTTCACGATCTTGTAGGGCACCAATTCGGTGTCCTTCTTGGTGATCGGGTCGTCGTAGCGGCGGCCGATGAGGCGCTTCACCGCGAAAATCGTATTGTCCGGATTGGTGACCGCCTGGCGCTTCGCCGGCTGGCCGATCAGTCGCTCACCGTCCTTGGTGAAAGCGACGACGGAAGGCGTCGTGCGCGCGCCTTCGCTATTCTCGATGACCTTCGGCTTGCCGCCTTCCATGACGGCAACGCAGCTGTTGGTCGTGCCCAAGTCGATTCCAATGACCTTGGCCATGTGTCTCTATCCCTCTTCCTACAGCCCCACTCGGCCCCTTCGGAGGCGGCCGAAATGTTGAATTCATTCGGGATATAGGTGTCGAGGAACTCACGACAAGGAGCGCGGCAAGGAAGCGTTAACTGCTCAGGAAGCCCTCAGGGCATCGCCATTCCACCGTTCACGTTCAGCGTCTGGCCAGTGACGTAGCCGGCTTCTTTCGAGGCAAGATAGACACAGGCGGCTCCAATATCCTCGCCGCTGCCCATCGTCCCGAGCGGAATTCTCGAAAGAATGCCTTCGCGCTGCTGCTCGTTGAGCGCATCGGTCATCGCGGAAGTCATGAAGCCCGGTGCGATCGCGTTGACCGTGATTCCGCGGCTCGCGAGTTCCTGGGCGACCGATTTGGTCATCCCGATCAGCCCGGCCTTCGACGCGACGTAATTGGCCTGTCCGGGATTGCCGGTCACTCCGACGACGGACGTGATCGAGATGATCCGCCCGAACCGCGCCCGCATCATCGGCTTCGCGGCCGCGCGCATCAGCCGGAATGCCGCCTCGAGATTGATTCGGATCACGTCCTCGAATTCCTCGTCCTTCATCCGCATGAGGAGGTTGTCGCGCGTGACGCCGGCATTGTTGATGAGGATGTCGAGTTTGCCGCCAAGCGCTTCTACGGCCTGCGGCACGAGCTGATCGACAGCAGAGCCGTCAGACAGATTGCAGGGCAACGCCACGTGATCGCCACCAAGCGATCCGCGAAAGGTTTCGAGCTTGTCGACATTGCTCCCCGAAACCGCGAGCCGCGCCCCCTGCCCCGCCAATGCCTTGGCGATGGCGCTTCCGAGGCCACCCGAAGCGCCGGTCACCAGCGCGGTCATTCCACTGAGGTCGAACACTTATGC
>DASTAU010000044.1:0-2813 GCA_035712425.1 Sphingomicrobium sp. | reverse complement strand
GCGCGAAGCGCGGAGACGATCACGGCGATGCCGCCCTTGTCGTCGCCCGCACCGGGGCCATGAGCGCGATCGCCGTCGGGTGTCCAGCGCTGGAATGGCGAATCCGGTTCGAACACCGTGTCGAGGTGCGCGATGAGGAGGAGGCGCTTGCCGCGCTTGCTGCCGGTATGGCGCGCGACGAGATGGCCGGCGCGGCCCGCCGCGCTCATGTCGATCCACTGGGTCGTGAACCCGAGTTGGCGAAATTCCGGCTCGACCATGTCGCGGGCGGCCTCGACACCCGCCTTGTTCATCGTGCCGCTGTTCTGGTTCACCCAGCGTTGGAGCAGCCCGGTCGTTCGCTGCTGTTCGGAATCGACGGTGGCGATCATGGTGCGCTCGGCGCGGGTGAGCGCCGCTGAAGCCGGAACCGAGACTGGCAGCGCGACAGCAACGGCAAGCAGGAATCGTGCTTTCATGAGCCCAGCCTAGCGGGGGTCGTGAAACGCACAAGCGCGCAGCAACGGTTCATAATACTTTCCTACAACACACCACGTTGGTTAGTTGCTCGCGACTCGAGAGGAGAGAGCGGGTGAATGAAGCGATTGACCTGGACGAATTGATCGATGCGCTGATCGAGCGCGAGGGCGGCTATGTCGCCAATCCGGCGGACAGGGGCGGGCCGAGCTGTTTCGGGATCACCGAAGCGGTTGCTCGCGCGAACGGTTATTGCGCCTCGATGCGCGAGCTTCCGCGCGAGGAAGCCGCTGCGATCTACCGGCGCCTCTATTGGCTCCGCCCGCACCTGGACGAGGTGGCGAAACGCAGCGGGCGTATCGCCGCGGAGCTGTTCGACACCGGCGTAAACATGGGACCGGCGGTCGCGATCACCTTCCTTCAGCGCGCGCTAACGGCGCTCAATCGCAACGCAACCGACTATCCCGACCTGGTTCCGGACGGGCGAGTGGGACCGCGAACGCTCGTCGCGCTTGACACCTTTCTGACGCTTCGCGGCAAGCCCAATGGCGAAACGGTTCTCCTCCGAGCGCTCGAGGCGCTCCAGGGCGAGCGGTACCTTCGCCTGGCCGAGCGGCGGCCAGCCAATGAGGCGTTTCTTTACGGTTGGCTAGCGAACCGAATTGGTGAGTCATGACTCACCCGCGCGCATAGAAGCATGAACATTGTGAACATTCGAAACTGGAGACTTCCATGAAATCACTCCCACCACCAAGCACATTCGCGGAAGGACAGCGCTACATTTACGGCCTGCTCGCCTCGGCCGCGGGGATTTTCTGCGGTGTCTGCTCCGTCGCCATGATCGCGCTCCTCATGTGGGGCGGCTGGAGCCTGGCCGAGGAGCATACCATCGTCGCCATCTTCGGCTGGTCGCTCGGCGGGTTCATCGCCGCGATGATCGTGGTGATCGTCGGACTTCTCGCCGGCGGGCCCGTCGGCCGGTTCAAGGTCGAGGCAAACCGCGACGGCGCGAGCTTCGAAGCCGAAAGCGCGCCCCAATGACCTTGCTTCGCTTCCTTAATCCGCAGGGCATTGCCGGGATCGCGATCTCGCTCGCGCTCGCGCTTTTGCTGCTCGCCCAGAAAGGCGAGACTCGTCACTGGAAGAACGAAAGCGGGCGCTTCGAGCAGCTTTACACCCAGGAACAGTCGGCGCTCGCCGGAACCATCGCCAATTACCGTGCCGCCGCGGACTCCGCTCGCGCCGCCGACCACGCGAACGTCGAGCGGGTCACCGCCGAGCAACTCTCCATCAATGAAAGGACCGAACATGATTATGAAGCGCGCCTTACCGCCGCTCGCGCTGCTGCTGGGCGCCTGCGCGTCCAAAGTGCAGCCGCCGCAGCCGATTCCGGCGCTGGCCGAACAGCGGCAGTGCCCCGCGTGGCCGATGCCGCCCGCAGCGCTGATGAAGCCGCCGACCAAGACCGACTTCCTCAATTCGACGCCCTCGTCGCCACCGAGCAAGCCGTCCAGCTCGACGAACTGATCAAGTGGGTCCGCCGGCAGCACGACATTGAGCCGAGCGGCAAGACGGTCGTGGAATCCGGCTCTACCAATCGCTAACAGCGGCGGTGGGGGAACCAGGATGAGCCCGGGCCGACTCAATGCTTTGACCGACGGAGTCGTCGCGATCGTCCTGACGATCATGGTGCTCGAGCTAAAATTTCCGGCGGAGCCGACGCTGAGCGCCGCGCTGGCGGTGGTTCCGCTGCTGGCGGCCTATCTTCTCGCTTTCGTCAACGTCGCGATCTTCTGGAACAACCATCATCACATGATGCAGCGCGCGCACAAGGTCACGGGCGCGGTGCTGTGGGCCAACCATTCGCTTTTGTTCTGCCTGACCTTGTTCCCGCTGATGATCCGCTGGATCGACGATGCGGGCGTTTCGCCCTGGCCGGTAGCGTCGTTCGGGCTCGTCCTGGTTGGCTCGGCGATCACCTACCAGTTGTTGGATCGCGGCGGAGGGCGAGGGGTCGGGGATGCAGCGGGCGCTTGGTCATGGGGCAAAGGAATGGGTCAGCTTCGCGGGCTATGTGCTCGCCGTGCCGCTCGTTTTCGTTTCGCCCTACATCTCGGTCGCGATCTACGTCGCGATCTCGATCCTCTGGATCATCCCCGACCGGCGGTTCGAGCCGCAGTCCTAGTTGCAGCGGCGGCGGCTGCTTCCCACCTCACTTCCAAAGGAGAATGCTTTGGAAAACTGGCATGGAACGACCATCCTCGGCGTGAAGAAGGGCGGGAAGACCGTCATCGCCGGCGACGGTCAGGTCAGCATGGGCAATACGGTAATGAAGCCCAATGCGAAGAAGGTGCGCC
>DASTAU010000043.1:0-6035 GCA_035712425.1 Sphingomicrobium sp. | reverse complement strand
ATCGGCCATACGCCCTTGCAGCCATATGTTTTCGGCGCACTCAACACCGCCGGAGCGACGAGTTACGCGGCGATCGGGCTTTCCGCGAAATTCGGCCGGAGGATCTACGTGAGACCGGGTCTCGGGATCGCCATCCACAACGGCTCCGCCGCGAAGTTCGAGGATCCCGCCAACAAGCAGATCGAGTTCGGAAGCCGGGTGCTGTTCGAGCCGGAGCTCGCCGTCGGCACGCACATCAATCGCCGTCTCAGCATAGAGGCGAGCTGGGTGCACATGAGTCACGCACAGCTGTTCGGCAAGGAAAACCCCGGAATCGACAATCTCGGAGTCCGCCTCAACGTCGCGCTCTAGCGTCCGACCATCGTTTCCGGCTTCACCACCCGATCGAATGTCGCTTCGTCGACGAGGCCAAGCTCCAGCCCCGCTTCTTTCAGCGTCTTGCCGGTCTTGTGGGCATGTTTCGCGATGGTCGCGGCATTGTCGTAGCCGATTTCCGGAGCGAGCGCGGTCACGAGCATCAGCGAGCGGTTCATCAGCTCCCCGATTCGTCCGCGGTCAGGCTCGGCGCCCTCGAGCATGCGTGCCGTGAAGCTTTCCATGCCGGTCGACAGCAGGTTGATCGAGCGGATGACGTTCGCTCCGATCAGCGGCTTGAACACGTTGAGCTCGAGGTGACCCTGCAGGCCGCCTATCGTCACCGCGACGTGATTGCCCATCACCTGCGCCGCGACCATTGTCAGCATCTCGGCCTGGGTCGGGTTGACCTTGCCCGGCATGATCGAGCTTCCCGGCTCGTTCTCGGGCAACTTCAATTCGCCAAGGCCGCAGCGCGGGCCCGAGCCGAGCAGGCGGATGTCGTTGGCGATCTTGGTCAGCGCGACCGCGATGACGTTGAGGACGCCCGAAAGCTCCACGAGCGTGTCGTGCGCCGCTAGCTCGGCGAATTTGTTCGGCGCCGAAGTGAACGGAAGCCGCGTCAGGTTCGCAACTTCCTTCGCGAAATCCTCGGCGAAGCCTTTCGGGGTGTTCAGGCCGGTTCCAACCGCGGTGCCCCCCTGCGCAAGCCGGAGCACGCGCGGAAGCACACCTTCGACGCGCTCGATGCAGTCGGCGACCTGTGCGGCATAGCCGGAGAATTCCTGGCCGAGCGTCAGCGGGGTCGCGTCCTGCAAATGCGTGCGGCCGATCTTGACGATGTCATCCCAGCGACGCGCCTGGTCGGCGAGCTTGGCGTGCATCGTCTTCAGCGCCGGAAGCAGGCGGCCGTTCACAGCCATCGCCGCCGCGATGTGCATCGCGGTCGGGAAGCTGTCGTTCGACGACTGGCTCTTGTTGACATGGTCGTTGGGGTGCACCGGCTCCTTGCCGCCGCGATTGCCGGTCAGGATTTCGTTCGCCCGGCCGGCGATCACCTCATTCGCGTTCATGTTCGACTGGGTGCCGGATCCGGTCTGCCAGATGACCAGTGGGAACTGGCTGTCGAGATCGCCGCGCGCGACTTCGCTTGCCGCCTGCTGGATGACTTCCGCGATCTTCGGGTCGAGCCCGCCGATCCGCGCATTCACCCGGGCAGCGGCCTGTTTAATCAACCCGAGCGCATGGACGATTTCGAGCGGCATCTGCTCGCGGGGCCCAAACGGAAAATTCTCGACCGACCGCTCGGTCTGCGCGCCCCAATAAGCGTGGGCCGGCACTTCGATCGGGCCGAAGCTGTCGCTCTCGGTGCGGGTATCGTTGGGCATGCACTTCCTCCGTCATCCCCGCGAAAGCGGGGACCCGCCTTCTTTGACGCCGTCAGTAGAAAAGGCAGGCCCCGGGTCAAGCCCGGGGTGACGGTTAGGGCTGCGTCACTTCTTCCGCGTGAAATCCACGCTGACGACGTTCGAGCCATCCTCTTTGGGCTCGTCCTTCGCCTCACCCTCGGGCGAGTCATTCTCCGCTTCCTCGTGCTCCTCCTGCGGAGCGTCGTCGGCGCTGGCGTGGAAGGTCAGCGCGAATTCGACCGCGGGATCGTGGAACTGGGTGACCGCGGCAAAGGGGACATGAAGCGTCGACGGAACGCCGCCGAACGACAGGCCGACCGAGAACGATTCATCCTCGACCTTCAAATCCCAGAACCGGTGCTGGAGGACGATCGTCATTTCGTCCGGGAAGCGTTCCATCAGGTGCTTGGGAATCGAAACGCCCGGCATCCTCGTCTTGAAGGTGATGTAGAAATGATGCTCGCCGGGAAGCGCTCCGGTCTGCTCGACCTCGCCGAGAACGCGGCCCACGACTGCCCGAAGCGCATCCTGCACGATCTCGTCGTACGGAATCAGGCTTTCGGGGGTCTCGTCGCTCATGCGGTTGTGGTAGCGGGCGGGTTAGCCCGGTCAAGCGGAGTCAGACATGCCGATCGACGCCACAAAGCCATATGATGACAGCAATATCTTCGCCCGAATCCTTCGCGGAGAGCTGCCTGCGAACAAGGTCTACGAGGACGACCATGTGCTCGCGTTCAACGACATCAATCCGCTTAGTCCGACCCACATTCTCGTGATCCCGAAGGGTCGTTACGTATCGTGGGACGACTTTTCGGCCGAGGCTTCCGAGGAAGAAATCACCGCTTTTGTCCGCGCCGTCGGCAGGATCGCGCGCGACGCGGGGCTGGTCGAAAGCGGCTACCGGATTCTCGCCAACACCGGCCTGAACTCGGGGCAGGAGGTGCCACACCTTCACGTCCATCTCTTCGCCGGCCGCCCGCTCGGGCCGATGCTGGCGCGTTGATCCTTATCAAACGGCTATTGCTCTGCCGTCATGAGCCGCTAGGCTCTGCCCCACATTTTTTCCTAGGGGAGTAACATGGCGACCATTGCACCGCGCACGCCGGGCCGGGGCCGCGTCAAGCCGCTCGACGAAATCCTCGCCACCGCCGAGAAGAAGTCGCTCAAGCGCTCGCTCGGCGCGTTCCAGCTGACCCTCCTCGGTATCGGCGCCGTCATCGGCACCGGGATATTCGTCCTGACCGCGACGGCGGCCCAGAAGGCGGGACCGGGCATGATGGTCAGCTTCATCATCGCGGGTGCTGTCTGCGCGGTTGCGGCGCTTTGCTATTCCGAGCTCGCTTCGATGGTGCCGGTGGCCGGGTCGGCTTACACCTATTCTTACGCCGTCATGGGCGAGATCATGGCCTGGATGGTCGGCTGGGCGCTGATCCTCGAATATGCGCTCGGCGCCAGCGCGGTCGCCGTCGGCTGGTCGGGGTTCATCAGCGGCCTCCTCGATTCCGTGGGAGTCCACATACCGCATGCGTTGAAGGTCGGGCCCCCGATCCAATGGGGATTCCTGCAGGGCGGCGAAATCGGCGGGGTGTTCAACCTGCCGGCGGTGCTCGTCGTCACGTTCGTCACGACCTTGCTCGTCATCGGGACCAAGGAAAGCGCGACATTCAATGCCGTGCTCGTGGTGATCAAGATTACGGCTTTGACGCTGTTCCTCATTATCACCTTGCCGATGATCAGCGGCCACGCCGCCAACTTCGAGCCCTTCGCGCCGCGCGGTTGGGGCAATCCC
Organism: Sphingomicrobium sp.; assembly: GCA_035712425.1. GTDB lineage: Bacteria > Pseudomonadota > Alphaproteobacteria > Sphingomonadales > Sphingomonadaceae > Sphingomicrobium. Next base: position 2,483 of record DASTAU010000043.1, on the reverse strand, counting down.
CTGAGCTCGTCGGGAACGGGGATTCTCGGCGCCGCCGCCTCGATCTTCTTTGCCTATGTCGGCTTCGACGCGGTCTCGACCGCGGCGGAGGAAACCAAGAATCCGCAGCGCAACGTCCCGATCGGGTTGATCGGAAGCTTGCTGATCTGCACCGTTTTCTATCTCCTCGTATCGGCGGGCGTGGTCGGCGCTTATGGTGCGCAACCGCTGATCGATCCCGCGACGGGCCTGGCCTTCAAGGAGGGCTCGCCCGAACTTTACGCCTCGGCGGCCTGCCAGGCGGCCAGCGCTCCGACCGTTTGCTCGAAGGAAGCGCTGGCGCACATCCTTCGCCAGGTCTCCAACCCGCTGTTCGGGAACCTCGTCGGGCTTGCGGCCGCGCTCGCACTTCCGTCAGTCGTGCTGCTCATGATGTACGGCCAGACCCGCATCTTCTTCGTGATGGCCCGTGACGGCCTGCTTCCGGAGCGGCTGTCGACCGTCCACGAAAGGTTCCGGACGCCCTATGTGGTGACCATCGTCACCGGTGTTTTCGTCGCGATCGCCGCGGCCTTCCTGCCGGTGGGGACGCTGGCCGACTATTCGAACGCGGGCACGCTCTTCGCATTCGCGGCCGTGTCGCTCGGAGTCATGATCCTGCGCAAGAAGGACCCGGGCCGGGCGCGTCCCTTCCGTACACCCGCGATCTTTATCGTCGCCCCGCTGTCGATCGCCGGCTGCCTGTTGCTGTTCATCAACCTCAACAACGAATCCAAGCTGCTGTTCGTCAGCTGGACCGTGATCGGGCTGATCGTCTATTTCCTCTACGGCTACCGCCACAGCAATCTCGCTCGCGGAATTGTCGACGTTCCGGAAATGGCAGCCGAAGCACCGGGCTCGGTGGGCGTCGCCCCGATGCCGGGTGCGCCGGTGCCGCCCGACGATCGCGCCTAGGTCAACAGGTCGCCGGCAAGCGCCCTGAGGTCAGCCTCGGGGCGCGCGCCATAATGCTGGATCACTTCCGCGGCGGCGATCGCGCCGAGCCGTAGCGAGCGCTCGAGCCCGAGGCCGCGCGCTTCGCCGAGGAGGAAACCCGCCGCGAACAGGTCGCCGGCGCCGGTCGTGTCGACCAGCCTGGCGATCGGTTCCGCGCCCACATCGACGCGCTCCCCGCCACGGGTGGCGAGCGCTCCGTCCTCGCTCCGGGTGACAACCAGGGTCTCGACCTTGCCGCTGACGGCGGCGACGGCGCTGTCGAGGTGCGGCACTCCCGCCAGCGCTTCGATCTCGCTTTGGTTCGCGAACAGGATGTCGATTCGCCCCTGGTCGATCAGCGCGTTGAAACCGTCGCGGTGGCGGTCGACGCAGAACATGTCGGACAGGGTGAAAGCCACCTTCCGGCCCGCCCGGCGCGCGATCTCGATCGCTTCGATCATCGCGTAGCGCGGCGTCTCGGGATCCCACAGATAACCCTCCAGGTAGAGGATCTTCGAAGCCGCGATCTGCGCTTCATCGAGCGCGCTCGATGGCAGGCTCTGCGCCGCGCCAAGGAAGGTGTTCATCGTCCGGTGCCCGTCGGGCGTCACGAGGATCATCGAACGCGCGGTCGGGCTGCCGACGTCGGTCGCGGGCGTGGTGAACTCGACGCCCGCTGCCGTGAGGTCGTGGCGGTAGAACTCACCAAGCTGGTCGGGCGCGACCTGCCCGACGAAGCCCGCGCGTCCGCCGAGCGCCGCGACCCCCGCGGCAGTATTCCCCGCAGACCCGCCGCTCACCTGGTGTCCGACGCCCATGTGCGAATAGAGCCGCTCTGCCTCCTCCGCGTCGATCAGCCGCATCGTTCCCTTGGTCAGGCCCTCCGCGGCAAGGAAATCGTCGCTGGCATCGGCGATCACGTCGACGATGGCGTTACCGATGCAAAGGACGTCGAGGCTCGTGTCGGGCATGGTTTCTCGTGAAAATGTGTGGAAAGCGCGCCGCCTAGCCGCCCGTTCAATCCTGAGCAACATTGCGCCGGTAAGCGACAAGCGGCATCACCCTTCCATGCGTCGCTTAATCCTCGCCACCACCTTGTTCCTCGCCGGCTGCGCCACCGCTCCCGAGCAGCCGCAGCCCGTCACTCCCGTGCAGCCTCAGGAGGCCCAACCGGTCCAGCGCCAGACCACGCGCCTCACCGGAATGACCCAGCGCGACCTCGTCGGCTATTTCGGCAACCCGGCGCTTCAGATTCCCGAAGGGAGGAGCATGAAGCTCCAGTTCCGGAGCAGCTTCTGCGTGCTCGACGCCTATCTTTATCCTGCGCAAAACGGTGTGCTTCGCGTGACCTATGTGAACACCCGGACGCCGTCGGGCGCCGACACCGATCAGGCGGCCTGCATCTCCGCCCTCGGCCTCGCCAGCTGATCGAGCGCCCAGCGCGCCGCTTCGGCGATCACCGGGTCGGGGTCGCCCGAATGCCTTTCGATTGACGGCACGAGCGCCGCGTCGCCGCTGTTTCCGGCGGC
>DASTAU010000042.1:0-10771 GCA_035712425.1 Sphingomicrobium sp. | reverse complement strand
CGTGGTAAAGGATCGGCCAACCCGCATCTGCGTGGATTACGTCGAAGGTCCACTCAAATATCTTCACAACGAGTGGGACTTCGAACGAGCGGCTGACCGCGGCACCAACCTCCGCTTTTCGGTCGATTTCGCTTTTAAATCGCGGCTCTTCGAAACGCTCGCCGGAGCGATGTTCGACCGGGCGTTGAGGCAGATGACGAACGCCTTCGAGCAACGCGCCGCGGCCCTCTACGGCATCAGCAAGTCGAGCGCGCAGAGCGCGGCCTGAAGCCGAACGCCTGAACGGGTTTTCTCGTCAAAGAATTTCTGGTCGGCGACGATCTTTGCCGGATCGGCATCGCGTTCGGCGCGCGCGAATACGACGGTGCCGACCGGTTTTGAGGGAGTGCCACCGCCGGGGCCGGCGATTCCTGTAATCGCGACCGCGACGTCGGCTTCCGATGCGGCAAGCGCGCCACGCGCCATGGCCCACGCGGTGGCCACGCTGACGGCGCCGAAGGTATCGACGACTTCCGAGGACACCTTGAGCTCGCTGACCTTCGCCGCGTTGGAATAAGTGACATAGCCGGCTTCGAACACGTCCGACGAGCCTGCGATCTCGGTGAGGGCCGCGCTGACGAGGCCGCCGGTGCAGCTCTCGGCAATCGCCAGTCGGCGCCCGGCGGCGCGGTTGGCGTCGACCACCTCGCGGGCCTTCTTGACGAGGATGTCGGGGAGGAGAAATTCGCTCACTTGTCCGTCCCCATGCGGATGCTCGCCACCGCCTGCGCCGCAATCCCTTCGCGGCGCCCGGTGAATCCGAGGCCTTCCGTCGTCGTCGCCTTGATGCTGACCTGGTCGATATTCAGCCCCGCAATCTCCGCGATCTTGAACCGCATCGCCTCGCGATGAGGTCCGACCTTCGGCGCCTCCGCGATAATCGTACAATCCACATGATCGATGATGGCTCCACGAGCGCGAAGCAACTCGGCGGCATGAGCGAGGAACAGCGACGATGTTGCGCCCTTCCAGCGCGGGTCGGACGGAGGGAAATGCTCGCCGATATCGCCAAGGCCTCCGGCGCCGAGAAGCGCGTCGGTGATCGCGTGAAGAACAACGTCGGCGTCGCTATGCCCGGCGAGGCCGCGGCTGTGCGGTACCTGGACGCCGCCAAGCATGACCGGTCCTTCGCCCGCGAAGGCGTGAACGTCGAAACCCATGCCCGTGCGCGGCGACAGGCGGCCCATGAGCCACTGCTCGGCACGATCGAAATCCGTGGGCAAGGTCAGTTTCTCCAGCGCGGGATCGCCCTCGACGACCGCGACCGTCATTCCGGCAGCCCGAACCACCGTCGTTTCGTCGGTGGGCGAAGGGCCGGACCAAAGTTCATAAGCAGTCTTGAGGCGATCGAGACGGAATGCCTGCGGCGTTTGTACCCGGATGAGGCCGTTTCGATCGACTGCCTCGTCGAGGTGGTCGCTGACTCGTGCAAGCGTGTCGCCGACTGGGAGGACTGGCGCAGCGCCCTCGTAGAATTCGAGGCTCGCGAGAAGACGATCGATCACGGGGGCCGGGCAAAACGGTCGCGCCGCGTCGTGGACGAGGACGCCGTCACCCGAGATCTCCGCAAGGCCAGCTCGAACTGAGTCCGCCCGTTCGGCGCCGCCCTCGATCAGTGCCCCTACGTCGAGATCATGGAGTGCCGCCGAAGCTAGCTCCCGCTGTCCTTTTCCGATCACGACCCGCGTTGATTGCACCGCGGGGTGACGGATCAGGGACTCGACCGCCCAGCGGAGCACGGGCTTGCCTGCCAAACGGCGATACTGCTTGGGAACGCCGCCGCCAGCGCGTTCGCCTTTTCCGGCGGCGACGATGAGCGCTGTGGTGGTCACGGCGCGGGCCTCTAGGCGCGCTTGCCTTGTCCGCCAAGGCCTCTTCCCTTATCTGGCAGCTTCCCATGAGCCTTGTGAAGCCTATCCAGATCGGCCCGATCGAGGTCGCGTCGCCGGTGATCCTGGCGCCGATGACGGCTGTCACCGACCTGCCGTTCCGGCGCGCGGTGAAGCGGTATGGCGCGGGGCTGACAGTGACCGAGATGATCGCGAGCCAGGCGATGATCCGCGAGACTCGCCAATCGCTTCAGAAGTCGATGTGGGACCCGTCGGAAGAGCCTGTGTCGATGCAGCTCGCCGGTTGCGAGCCGCACGTGATGGCCGAAGCCGCCAAGCTTAATGAGCAGCGGGGCGCCGCGATCATCGACATCAACATGGGCTGTCCGGTGAAGAAGGTCGTGAACGGCTGGGCCGGGTCGGCCCTGATGCGCGATCTTACGACCGCCGCGGCGATCATCGAAGCGACGGTGAAGGCGGTGAAGGTCCCCGTCACGCTCAAGACCCGCATGGGCTGGGATCACAACAGCCTCAACGCTCCCGAGCTCGCGCGCATCGCCGAGGACCTCGGCGTGCAGATGATCACTATCCACGGACGCACCCGCTGCCAGCTCTACAAGGGGGAGGCGGACTGGGCTTTCGTCCGCCGGGTCAAGGAAGCCGTCTCGGTCCCGGTGATCGTCAACGGCGATATCAACTCGCTCAAGGATTCGCGCGAGGCGCTTCGCCAGTCGGGAGCGGACGGCGTTATGGTCGGGCGCGGTTCGTACGGACGCCCGTGGTTCGTCGCGCAGGTCATGAGCGACCTCGGCGGTGGAGGGCATCGGCCCGATCCGAGCCTCGACGAGCAGCTTGCCACCATGCTGGAACAGTATGACGAGATGCTGGAGCTGTACGGCACGCAGACCGGTGTGAACCTCGCCCGCAAGCACATCGGATGGTACACGAAGGGACTTCCGGGCTCCGCGGAGCTTCGCAACCGCGTGAATCAGCAGGAAAATCCGGCGGTTGTCGTGCGGATGCTCCAGGAATTCTATTCACCCTGGCTTAGCCGCAGCGCAGCCTGAGCGAATTAAACGCGCCACAAGTGTGATTTTGATGCAACGGCCGTCGAGACCGTGCTACGGCCGCAACGAATGGACGCGCGTACGGCCGATTCTCCGGTGACTTCAAGGCAGGAAAGCTGGCTCCAGAGGGAGCGGGCAAGCGGGCGTTTCTACGACCGGATCGCGCTGTTGCTCGGACTGATCCTGGCAGCCATGCTCGGCCTGAGCGCCTGGCTTCTGAGCCGGTCGGCGGAGCCCGGAACGCTCCTCAAGCCCCCGCTGATCGCAGGCCTGCTGATCGCGATCCTACTGCCGGCGATTGTGTTGATGGCTCTCTACGCGCGAAAGGTCGCGGTCAGGCGTGCGGAAGAGGGTGGGCTAGGCAGTGGGCGGCTGCACGTCCGGCTCGTCGCCCTGTTCACGGCAATTTCCGCCGTGCCGACCGTGCTGGTCGCAATTTTCGCCTCGGTGCTGTTTCAGAGCGGACTGGAATTCTGGTTTTCGAACCGTGCGCGCAACATGTTTGAAAATACCGTGCAGATCGCGCGAACGAGCTATCAAAACGAGGTGGAACGGGTCGCAAACGAGACGGCCACGGCCAGCTCCGATCTTGCTCAGTACCTGCGGATGACCACTATCGACGACCCTCGATTTTCGCTGGCCTTTGCGAAGAACCAGGTCCTCAATCGAAATCTCTCCGAAGCGATCATCTTCACCTATGGAGCGGACAAGCAAATCCGCGCCATCGCGCTGGTCAATCCATATGATCGTCCACTCAGCAAAGATATTCCGGCTGCTGCGATGGCGCAGCTCGGCAAGCGCGACGTCGTCTCCATCACGTCTTCGGACCGCATCGGTGCGGTGGCCAGACTCGATTATGGCCCGGACACTTATCTCTATGAAGCCCGAGTATTCGATCCTGTACTGAGGTCGCAGATCGAACGCGCGAACGATGTGCTTCATGACTATCGCGCGCTGCTGAAGCGATCTCGAGTGAACCAGCTTCGGTTCAACGCGGCGCTCCTTCTCGGTGCCCTGATCATTGTCGGGCTTTCTATCCTGACCGCCCTGAAGCTCGCGGACCGGCTCGTCAGGCCGGTTGGGGAACTTGTCGGCGCCGCGGGCCGGATCGAGGCGGGTGACTTCTCGGCGCGCGTGCCGGTCTCGAATACCGAGGACGAGGTCCAGACGCTGGCGACCGCGTTCAACCAGATGACCGAGCGCCTCGAGGAGCAGACGAACGAGCTGCGGTCGGCCAACACGCAACTCGATACCCGCCGGGCGTTCATTGAAGCGGTTCTTTCGAGCGTGACCGCTGGCGTGATCGCCGTCGATGCTAACCACCGGATCCTGCTGCTGAACCGGTCCGCCGAGACGCTGCTGGAACAAGGCGAGCAGATCGAAGGCAAGGCGCTCGGGTCAGTCTCGTCGGAGCTCGATGAGTTCATGCGCGGGCAGCAGTCGGAGGCAAACGTACTGATCGCCGCAGAGGGTGTGCAGCGGACTCTCGCGGTCAAGCGGGTTCGTTACCAGGACGGCTCGGTCCTTACGTTCGACGATATCACCGATCAGTTGACCGACCAGCGCCGAGCGGCCTGGTCCGATATCGCGCGGCGCATCGCGCACGAGATCAAGAACCCGCTGACACCGATCCAGCTTGCGGCCGAGCGGCTGCAACGGCGGTTCGGCGGTGAGATCGCGTCCGACAAGGACACCTTTGAGAAGCTGACCGGGACGATTGTCCGCCAGGTCGGCGACCTGCGGCGGATGGTGGACGAATTCTCCAACTTCGCGCGGATGCCGAAACCGGTGTTCCGCGAAGAGAATGTCCACGAGATCGCTCGGCAGGCGATGTTCCTTCACGAGGTCGCACATCCCGCGATCACCTTCACCGTCGAGCCTCCGAGCGGCGACTTCCGGATGGTCTGCGATCGCCGCCAACTCGCGCAGGCCCTGACTAACGTAGTGAAGAATGGCGTGGAAGCCATTGAATCACGAAGAAATCGCGGCGAGCACAGCCTTGCGGGCGATCGGGTCGAGCTGAAGATGCGGGAGGAAGATGGGCAATTGGTCGTCGACGTGCTCGATACCGGCGTTGGCCTTCCCGAGGACCGTGAGCGGCTGACCGAGCCTTATATGACCACGCGGGTGCGGGGTACCGGCCTCGGCCTCGCGATCGTGAAGAAGATCGTCGAGGAGCACATGGGCGAGATCGCCTTTCTCGACCGACAGGGTGGGGGCACCCACGTCCGGATCTCCTTCGACACGGCAAAGCTCGCGGCGCTCGCCGGTGACGGGGCCGAGAACAATTCTTCAGAAGATGATGAGGTTGAGGATAGCTGATGGCGCTTGAAGTGCTGGTTGTGGACGACGAGGCCGACATCCGCGAGCTGGTGAGCGGGGTCCTTGAGGATGAAGGTTATGCGGTCCGTACAGCGGGCGACAGCGATTCGACTCTGGACGCGGTCGAGGAACGACGCCCGTCGATGGTTCTTCTCGACGTGTGGCTCCAGGGATCGAAGCTCGACGGACTTCAGCTACTTCAGGAGATCAAGCGGCGCGACTCGACCATTCCCGTGCTGATGATCTCGGGTCACGGCAATCTCGACACGGCGGTCGCCGCGGTGAGGGAAGGGGCGATCGACTTCATCGAAAAGCCGTTCGAGGCGGAGCGGCTGATTTACCTCGTCGATCGGGCGACCGACACCGACCGCCTCCGGCGTGAAAATGAGACTTTAAGGCAGCAGGTCGGCCAGGAAGACCAGCTTCACGGAAGCTCGATCGCGATCAACACCGTTCGCGCCACTCTGAAGCGGGTCGCTCCAACCGGCAGCCGCGTGCTCATTTCGGGGCCGGCGGGTGTCGGCAAGGAAATCGCGGCCCGGATGATCCACCAGTGGAGCCCGCGCGCGAAGGCGCCCTTTATCGTGCTTTCGGCCGCGATGATGAGCCCCGAACGCGTGGAGGAGGAGCTCTTTGGCAGCGAACTCGATGGGACAATGCGTCCGGGCCTGTTGGAGCATGCCCATGGCGGCACATTGTTCCTTGATGAAATTGCCGACATGCCGTTGACCACGCAGGCGAAGATCCTGCGGGTGCTCACGGACCAAAGCTACCACCGTGTGGGGGGGCAGAGACCGGTCAAAGTGGACGTCCGGGTTCTTTCTGCGACTTCGCGCAACCTTCAGGAGGAGATCAACGCCGGCCGCTTCCGCGAAGACCTGTTCTATCGCCTGAATGTCGTTCCCGTGCGGCTGCCGCCGCTTCGTGAGCGGCGCGAGGACATTCCCGAGCTGGTCAGCCACTTTCTGGCGCGCTTTGCTGCGGAACGCCGAATGCAGCCGCCGGGGATTTCCGAGGAAGCGATGGCCGCGCTTCAGGCGCACGACTGGCCGGGGAATGTCCGTCAGCTCCGGAACATCATCGAGCGCACGCTGATTCTGGCGCCGGGCGACCGGGCATCCTGCATCGAAGTCGACCTTCTTCCGCCCGAAATCCTGGACAGCCACAACGCCATGGGCGGCGCGACGACCGCCGTGACGATCATGGGTAGCCCGCTTCGCGAAGCGCGCGAATCCTTCGAGCGCGAGTATCTGAAGATTCAAATCCGGCGCTTTTCCGGCAACATCTCGCGCACCGCGTCGTTCATCGGAATGGAACGCTCGGCGCTGCACCGGAAGCTGAAGGCGCTCGGCATCGGCGACAAGCGGGAGGACGAGGAGTAGGAGGGCCATGGCTGCGCGACAGCTGAGCCTGCAGGATCATTTCCTGAACAGCGTCCGGCGCGCCAAGCTCCCGGTCACGATCTTCCTCGTCAAGGGCGTCAAGCTGCAGGGTGTGATCACCTGGTTCGACGCTTTCTCCCTTCTCCTGAGACGGGAGGGCGCATCGCAGCTCGTCTACAAGCATGCGATTTCGACCATCATGCCGTCGGAAACGCCGCCGGATCTCGTGCCGACCAGCGTTGCGCCCGACGGCGCGAAGGCGCAGCTTCAGGACGTGTTCCTGGCCGCCGCGGCTCGTGATCACGAGCGAATGACGCTCTTTCTGGTGAACGGCGTGATGCTTCAAGGATCCGTGACGGGTTTCGATCAGTTCAGCCTGGTCCTGGAGCGCGGCGGCCAGGTGCAACTGGTCTACAAGCATGCGATTTCGACGCTTCAGCCGGCGCATCCGCTCAACCTGAACGATGAGCAGGCCGCTGATGAGGATGGGGAGACTGGCTCCTGACTTCCTTCGACGGCAACGGCGCGGTCGAGGTCGCTCGGGGCGAGCGCGCGATAATCGCTGTCCCAGAGCTCCCGAGAGAGGGCGCGCGGCGCTCCGCGGAGGCGCGAGTCGAGGAGGCTGACGGTCTCGCCGAGGCTATCGGCATCGAGGTGGTCGCTGCGCGGCCGCTGCGCGTGCGCGCCATTCGGCCGGCAACCTTGCTCGGAAAGGGTCAGGTCGAGGAGCTTTCCGAGCTGGCCAAGGAAAATGACGCAAAGCTCCTGATCGTGGATTCTGCGCTGACTCCCATCCAGCAGAAGAATCTCGAGGATGAGGTCGGGACGAAGGTGATCGACCGGACGGGTCTGATTCTCGAGATTTTCGGGGAGCGCGCCGCGACTGCAGAAGGGCGGCTTCAGGTCGAGCTCGCCCATCTTGATTATCAGGCCGGGCGGTTGGTTAGGAGCTGGACCCACCTCGAGCGTCAGCGCGGCGGTTTCGGCTTCCTCGGCGGTCCTGGTGAGACGCAGATCGAGGCCGACCGGCGGATGATCCGCGACCGAATGGCGAAGATCCGCCGCGAGCTCGAGCAGGTGAAGCGCACGCGCGGACTGCACCGAGACCGGCGTCAGCGAGCGCCTTGGCCGGTGGTTGCGCTGGTGGGTTATACGAACGCCGGAAAATCTACGCTTTTCAATCGCCTGACGGGCGAAGCTGTGTTCGCGGAGAACCTTCTCTTCGCGACCCTCGACCCGACGATGCGCGACATCAAGCTGCCGGGCTTCGACAAGGTGATCCTGTCGGACACGGTCGGGTTTGTGTCCGATCTTCCGACCGAGTTGATTGCGGCATTCCGGGCGACGCTCGAGGAAGTCCGCGAAGCCGATTTGCTGGTGCACGTGCGGAACATGGCGCATCCCGATCGCGAGGCGCAGCGCGAGGACGTTGAGGATGTGCTGGCGTCGCTGGGACTGGCGGAGGAGGGGGCCCCGCCCCGTATCGAGGCGTGGAACAAGATCGACCTGCTATCGGCCGAAGATCACAATCGCCTGATCGAAGAAGCGCGCCGGCGCGAAGACGTGGTGCCGATTTCCGCGGTCACCGGGGAAGGGTTCGACGCTCTCCGTGAGCGCATGGCCGAATGCCTGAGGACCGGAGAAGAGGTTCACGAGGTGCGGCTTCCGGCGAGTGCCGGCGACAGGATCGCCTGGCTGCACGCGCGCGGCGAGGTGCTGGAGCAGGCGCTCGATCATGACGAGATGTGGCTTTCGGTGCGGCTGTCGCCGGACAATTGGGCGCGGTTTCAGGCGATGGAGCCGGCCTGAACCTTCTTGGCGGCGGCCCAAAGCTCTTCTTTTTCATCGAGGCTCATGTCGGCAAAGCCGGGTGCTTGTTCGATTGCCCGAAAGCGTTGCTCGAACTTGCTGTTCGCCTCGCGCAGAGCTGCTTCCGGTTCGATGTTGAGATGCCGTGCGAGGTTCACGACGGCGAATAAAAGGTCGCCGAGCTCTTCGAGCATTCGCGGGTGATCGCTTTCGGCATCCAGCTCGGCGAGTTCCTCGTCAATCTTCGCGCGCGGTCCTGAATTATCGGGCCAATCAAAGCCTACGCGTGCCGCGCGCCGCTGGAGCTTCGCGGCCCGTTCGAGGGCCGGAAGCGCGAGCGCAACGCCGGCAAGTGCGCTTTTGTCAGGGTTCGCGGCTCGTTCCTCGGCTTTTATCTTTTCCCAGAGATGGTGGCCGCCGTTCTCGGCGTCGCCGAATATGTGCGGGTGCCGCCGTTCCATCTTGTCGCAGATCCGCTCGATCACGTCCTCGAGCGTGAAATGTCCGGCTTCCTCGGCCATGCGGCTGTGGAAGACGACCTGGAGCTGGAGATCACCGAGCTCGTCGGCAAGCGCGTCCATGTCCTTGCGCGCGATCGCGTCAGCGACTTCGTAGGCTTCTTCGATGGTGTAGGGCGCGATGGTGTCGAAGGTTTGGACCGTATCCCATTCGCAGCCGGTCTTCGGATCGCGCAGGCGGCACATGATCTCGACGAGGCGATCAAGCGACACGAGGGCCCCCTTCGCTCTCGCAATCTGTAAGTATGATAATATTCATTATGTAAAGTATCGGCATAGTCAGGAGACCAGAATCAGCCATCGTCCCTCGACGCCCCACCGGCTCAAGGTCGACAGATAATTCATTCCAAGGACGTTGAGGTCGTCGTTGTCGGCAACCTGCACCCCGACGTCGCGGCGGACGATGCCGCCAACGCTGAGTTCGTCAGCACGCCCGCTCGACACGCGGATAATGCCGTTGCCGGTTCGGACGAACTGGTCGCGCCGCTGCGAGACCTGGATCCCCGCTTCCTCGGCCGTTTCGCGATCGACGGTGGTCATCGTCGCCCCGCTGTCGACGAGGAATTTGACGTCACGACCGTTAAGCCGGGCATTGATCCAGAAATGGCCGTCGATCGCCATCGGGATACGGGTCTCGCGGCCCTGGTTCACGGGCGTACCGATCGCCTCCGCTTTGAGGCGCTGTGCGAGATAGCCGAAGTCGTCGCGGAACGTGAACAGCACGAATCCCGCCGCGAAGACCACGATCCAGGCCAGCGCCATTTTGATCATCTTCGCCGCGGGTTCGCGCCTCGCCATCAGCGATCCGAGCACGAGCATAACCGCCATCAGGATGTACACACCGCCAAGCATCACATCGTTGGTCATGATCATGCGGCGATCTCGAGCCCGTCATAGGCCGGCGCAGCCCAGTCGGGCAGCTCGGCGATCAGCGAACGATAATCGAGCCCGTTGCCCATGTGAACGAGATAAAGCTGCCCGATATTGAGATCGCGCGCCCAGCCTAGAACGGCGTCGAGATGGGCGTGCGTCGGATGTGGACGGCGAGTGAGGCAGTCGGCGATCCACACGTCAGCGCCCTGATAAAGCGCGGCCATGTCGTCCGTTAAAGTACTGAAATCGACGGCGTAAGCGACCGAGCGCTCTCCTTCATCGAAGCGCAAGCCGAGCGACGTGGGGCCGCCGTGCGGCTGATCCACGAAACGCACGCGGGCTTCGCCGAAACGAAGTTCCTCCCCCAACTTTCGCGCTTCGACGATCGGTCGGTAAAAATCCGAGCGTGCGAACGCGTAGCCAAACCGTCCCCTCAACTCGTCAAGGACGTCGGCGCGAGCGTGCAGCAGAACGGGCCGATCCATGCCATTCGATACCGGTCTCAGCTCATCGATCCCGTGGCAGTGGTCACCGTGGGCGTGAGTGACGATCACGCCGTCGAGGCGGCTCACGTTGGCTGCGAGGAGCTGCTGACGAAGGTCCGGGCCGCAGTCGACAAGCAGGCGCTCTCCGGCGCTCTCGATGAGAATCGAGGTCCTCAGGCGATAGTTTCGGGGCTCAGAGGGATCGCACTGGCCCCAGTCGTTCCCGATCTTCGGAACGCCGGTCGACGTCCCGCAACCCAGGATTCGTACCTTCACGCCGCTTTCTTGAAGAGTCTGAAGAAGTTGGCGGTGGTCGCTTCGGCGAGCTGTGCGACCTCCTCGTCGCGAAGCTGAGCGACGAAGGCTGCGGTGTCGGCCACGAAGGCCGGCTCGCACTTCTGGCCACGGTGCGGGACCGGAGCGAGGAACGGCGAGTCCGTTTCGACC
>DASTAU010000041.1:0-17410 GCA_035712425.1 Sphingomicrobium sp. | reverse complement strand
GGCCCTGCGGCCGAGGCCCGGGCCTGCTACGAAGAGCTGGGAATTGACGAGCCGAAGCCCGCGACATAGCGAGGCGTCAAAGGGAGCGAGTTTCAATGACCTACGTCGTCACCGACGCCTGCATCAAATGCAAATATATGGATTGCGTCGAGGTCTGCCCCGTCGACTGCTTTTACGAGGGCGAAGTGATGCTGGTCATCAACCCCAATGAGTGCATCGACTGCGGCGTGTGCGAACCCGAGTGCCCGGCCGAGGCGATCCTTCCCGATACCGAGAGCGGGCTCGAGAAATGGCTCGAGCTCAACACCAATTTCTCGGCCGACTGGCCCAATATCACCCGCAAGAAAGACAGTCCCGCCGACGCCGACGAACACAAGGGCGAAGAGGGCAAGTACGATAAATATTTCACGCCCGACCCGGGCGCCGGCGACTAGAAACGGCAGGCGCGGCTTATTGGCGGACCGTGAACGTGTAGCTAAGGCCGGCTCCTCCGGACAGCTGATTGCGGGAGCCGAATTCCCGAACGATCGGTGACTTTGCGGCGTCTCTGACCAACCTCTCATAGCGCGCGAAGCCGAAAGCGCCCCAGCGATTGCTGAACTGGTATGAGAGCCCGCTTGCGAGGGCGACGGCATGCACACCACCGCTGGGACGATAAACCGGCAGGCCGGACGCAATCGACGCCGCCGGCGTGATGCCGAAGTACGCGCGTTCGTAGCGCCCGTCCGAAAACAATAGTCGGGGACCGATCGAAAACACGTATCGATCGCCGTCGCGCCAGATCTTGTCAGCGCCGATGCTGCCCACGAGGCCGTGATGGCCGCCGAGGCCTTTCAGAAGCTCGCCCCGAACGCGGAAGGAGTCGGTCACTTCATATTGGGCGAAGGCTCCCGCCTCGATGGTTCTGGAAACATTTCCTACCGGCGCGCCCACGTCCGACTGCCTGCGCCGGCCTTCCAAATTGGCTGCCGGACCGAACGAGAAGCCGTGGCTGGAAACGACACTTATGGCCGGACTGTCATCGGGCGCACTAAATCTGAATTCGTGTGTGCCGCGCGCCGTATTGATGCGGAACAGCGGCGCCACTTCGGTGTCGTCAGCACCGATGAACTTGGGCTGCAGCTGAGCCCCTAGCCCAACCCGGACACGAATGTCGTTGCTGTCCTGGGCAACAGCAGCGCTCCATGCCGGAAGGAGCAGCGCGGAGGCGGTGAGCAAGTGCTTCATGACTGCCGTAACCTCTGTTCTGACCTTTGGTTGCACATCCGTATCGGCCTCGGCGCGCTCACGCTTAGCGGTGGCCGATGAGCTTCTCAACGATGAGGTCGGCCGCTTCGTCCGCACTCATCGTGGTCGTATCGATGCGCAATTCAGCATCTTCGGGCGGCTCGTACGGGCTGTCGATGCCGGTGAAATTCTTGAGCTCGCCGGCGCGCGCCTTGGCGTAGAGGCCTTTGACGTCGCGCTTTTCGGCTTCGGCGAGCGGCGTATCGATGAAGATCTCGAAGAACTCGCCTTCCGGGATCATCTGCCGCACCATCTGTCTCTCCGCCCTGAACGGCGAGATAAAGGCCGTGAGGACGATCAGGCCCGCATCTGACATCAACCGCGCCACTTCGCCGACGCGGCGGATATTCTCGATGCGGTCCGCCTCGGTGAAGCCGAGGTCGCGGTTCAGGCCGTGGCGCACATTGTCGCCGTCGAGCAGGAACGTGTGGCGTCCGCGCGCCGCGAGCTTCTTTTCAACGAGGTTGGCGATGGTCGACTTGCCCGCTCCGGATAGGCCCGTGAACCACAGCACCGCCGGCTTCTGGCCTTTCAGATGGGCATGGGTCTCGCGGCTGACGTCGAGGTGCTGGCGATGGATGTTGAGCGCGCGGCGAAGCGCGAAGTGAATCATTCCGCATCCGACCGTCGCGTTGGTCAGCTTGTCGATCAGGATGAACCCGCCGAGCGCCTTGTTGGGGCTGGACCCTTCGACTGCGTAGGGCTCGAACACGATTTCGCGATCGGTCGCGATCGATGCGACGCCGATTCCGTTCAGGCCCAAAGTCTTCGCCGCGAGATGCTCGAGCGTGTTGACGTTGATCTCATACTTTGGCTCGTGGACCATTGCGGTGACGAGCTGCGTGCCGAGCTTCATCCAATAGCCGCGGCCCGGCAGAAGCTCTTCGTCGGCCATCCACACGATTGTTGCCTCGAACTGGTCGGCGGCTTCGGGCGGATCGGCTGCCGCGGCGATGACGTCCCCGCGCGAACAGTCGACCTCGTCGGCGAAGGAAATCGTCACCGACTGCCCGGCAACCGCCTCATCCAGGTCGCCGTCAAGCGTGACGATGCGATCGACACGGGTCATCCGCCCTGAGGGAAGCACGCGGACTTCAGCGCCCGGTCGCAGGCTTCCTGAAGCGACCTGCCCCGAGAACCCGCGGAAATTCTGGTCGGGGCGGTTGACCCATTGAACCGGCATCCGCAGCGCCTTCTGCGCATCCGCCGTCGCATCGATCGGCACCGTGTCGAGATGCTCGAGCAGCGTCGGCCCGTCGTACCAGCCGGTGGCATCGGTCCGACGCATGATGTTATCGCCGTTGAGGCCCGACACGGGAATCGCGGTCCAATCCGTTATTCCGGTGTGCCCGGCGAATGCGCGATAATCGGCGACGATGGCCTCGAAGGCACCTTCGTCATAATCGACCAAGTCCATCTTGTTAACGGCAAGCACGAAGCGGCGGATGCCGACCAGCTTCGCGAGGTAAGAATGCCGCCGCGTCTGGGTCAGCACCCCCTTGCGCGCATCGACCAGAAGCACGGCGAGGTCCGCCGTCGAGGCGCCGGTGACCATGTTGCGGGTATATTGCTCGTGCCCCGGCGTATCGGCGACGATGAACTTGCGCTTCTCGCTCGAGAAGAAGCGGTAGGCGACGTCGATCGTGATGCCCTGTTCGCGCTCTGCCGAAAGGCCGTCTACCAGCAGCGCGAAATCGATCTTCTTGCCCTGCGTCCCGTGGCGCTTGCTGTCGTGCTCCAGCGCTTCGAGCTGGTCGTCGAAAATCTGCTTGGACTCGTAAAGCAGCCGCCCGATCAGCGTCGATTTTCCGTCATCGACGCTTCCGCAAGTGATGAAGCGCAGAAGCTCCTTCTGCTCCTGCTCGGCGAGCCAGGCTTTGACATCGACAGGAGCGTTCAAAAGTAACCCTCCTGCTTTTTCTTCTCCATCGAGGCGCTGCCGGCGTCGCGGTCGATCGCCCGGCCCTGCCGCTCCGAGGTCTTGCTGACCAGCATCTCGGCGACGATGCCCTCGACGGTATCGGCATCGCTCTCGATTGCCCCGGAGAGCGGATAGCAGCCGAGCGTTCGAAATCGCACCTTTCGCATGACTGGCTGCTCGCCATTCAGCGGGAAGCGGTCGTCATCGACCATCAGGATGAGCCCGTCGCGCTCCACGGTCGGGCGGTCGGCGGCGAAATAAAGGGGCACGATCTCGATGCCCTCGCGCATGATGTATTGCCACACGTCGAGCTCGGTCCAGTTGGACAAGGGGAAGACCCGCATGCTTTCGCCCTTGTTCTTCTTCACATTGTAGAGCGACCAGAGCTCGGGGCGCTGGCGCTTCGGGTCCCAGCGATGATTGCGGTCGCGGAAGCTGAACACGCGCTCCTTCGCCCGGCTCTTCTCCTCGTCGCGCCGCGCGCCGCCGAACGCTGCGTCGAAGCCATATTTGTCGAGCGCCTGCTTTAGCCCCTCGGTCTTCCACATATCGGTGTGACGGGGCCCGTGGTCGAACGGGTTGATCCCTTGGCTCATCGCTTCGGGGTTCTTGTAGACGATGAGCTCGATTCCGGGCTCCGCGCCAACCTTGTCGCGAAGTGCATACATGTCCCTGAACTTCCAGGTCGTATCGACGTGGAGGAGCGGGAACGGCAGCGGGCTCGGGAAGAATGCCTTCCTCGCAAGGTGAAGCATAACCGCCGAATCCTTGCCGATCGAGTAAAGCATCACCGGCTTGTCGGCCTCGGCGACCGTCTCGCGCAGGATCTGTATGCTTTCGGCCTCGAGCCGGTCGAGATGCGTCAACACGCGCACTTTTGACTGTGATCCCCGCTTGAGATGATTGTACTCGCGCGCCTTAGCACGCGCGCCGCTCGTGACGAATGATTTGGCATTTTCGGCGCCGGAACAGCTTCTCGGCGCAAATCACTCAAGTCATTAGATAAACCCATGTAAGCAAATCGTTTCTGTTCATCCCGCACCCGAAACGTTCTGCCGTTGATGGTTTAACGGCCGTTTACCGTCGGCTTCCGCAGCCTCCGCATCCGTGATTCCTTCCACTGTGGGAACAGGTGGGAGAGGGCCGATGGGTCGCCGCGCAGGCTGGGGCGTGCTGCTCGTGGGCGCTATTGCGCTCATGTCGCCACAAACAGGATTGGCTCAATCTTACGGTCAGACGTCGACCGGCACGAGTTACATCGCCGGTCCGAATTTTCTCGGAACGCGGGCCGTGCCGATCAGGGCGGATCGATTCTCCGACAGCCTGAAGCGAGCGCGAGAGGATGCGACGGCGTCACCGGGCATGCAGCGGCTGATCGCGCCGGCGCGCAATCTTCCCCCGTTGCAAAAGCTCGCGTTCATTCAGCAGGCGGTGACCAACAACATCCACTGGATCTCCGACGCGACCGAATGGGGCCAGCATGATTATTGGGCCAGCGCCTCGCAGACGCTCGCTCACGGCGCGGGCGACGCGAAGAATCGCGCGATCGTCAAGTTCCAGGCGCTGCGTGCGCTCGGATTCAGGAACTCCGACCTGTTCCTCACGCTCGCGCGCGACAGCGTGGGCGGGCCTTTGACGGTCGTGACGGTGCGGACCGCGGGACGCTATTACATCATGGACGATACCGGCTCTCCGCCCTTCGCAGCGGAGCAGCGCCGCCTGGAATTCCAGCCGCAGATGAGCTTCGGAATGTACGGAGCCTGGGTGCATCTCCAATCGGCGCAGCTGCCGCAGGCGACCATTGCCTCGGCGAGGACCGACAGCAGCATCGTCGCTCGAAGGTAGTTCCGCATAATCGAGCGTCGCCGTGCTATGCCGCCGCTTCGCAGGCGGAGATCGACAATGCGCTTATCCCGGAACATCGCCGTGCTCACCGTTTCGCTGGGGCTTGCGGCTTGCGCGCGTGAGCAACGTCCGTCCGCTGCCGCCTATCCTCCTTCCTCGGGTGCCGAGCGGCCGCCCTCGCGCGCCGCTGCCGTGTCGGCGGCCGATTTCGTCGCGATCAACGGATCGATCGACCTGTTCGTCATTCGCTCATCGGAGCTGGCGCTTCGGCGCTCATCGTCAGCTCGCATCCGCGATTTCGCATCGCAGCTGATCGAAGCGCACAAGGGGACGAGCGCGCAGCTATCCTTTGCCGGGCGAAGACTGAACCTGCTCCCCTCGGCAACCTTGCGACCGTCCGAGCAGGCGATGCTCGACAGCCTGCAGTCTTCCACTCAGTTCGACGCCGAATATGTGCGCGACCAGCGTGCGGTCCATCGCCAGGCCATCGCCATCGACAGCGCCTATTCCGCCAGGGGCGCGAGCCCGACTTTGCAACCGGTTGCGGCGGCGGCGCTGCCCATTGAACAGCGGCATTTGCGGATGATCGCCTACCTTTAGGAAAGCTTTCCGATCCGTCCACGGCGGTTCAGGTAAAAGCGCCGGTAACCATGGTCCCTAAGCCTATTTTCGCTCTGTTTTGCGAAACGCTGGTCCATGGCGACCCGCAATCGTTCCCGCATGGCGCTGGCAGCATCGGCTGCCGCATTGGCCCTGATGCCCGCGACCGCATCGGCGCAGGCAATATCCGGCGCCGCAGCGTCTCTAACCTGGTCGAAAAGCGAGGCGATCCTCGGCGCCCCGAGCGCCTTGCAGGCGATCCTCGCAGAGCAGCATGCTGCGCCGCGAGTCCAGGTTGCGCCGGCTTCCTATTCGATCCCGCAAGTTACGAGTGCAGCGATTCGGGTGCAGTCATCCGATGAAGGCGTGCATAGCGGCCGTCCGGACGTATTCGGTTCGGTCGCGCTTCGAGTTGACCATACGCCGCTCGACGCCCGCTGGCATGCCGTCGAGCATGCTGCCGTCACCGGAAGCGCTGCGAAGTTCGCAGAGTCGTTCAAGCGCGCTGCGCCCCTGAAGCAACTCGAAGCCGTCAACTGGTACGTGAATGGCCGGGTACAATTCGAGGACGACTGGCGGCACTTCGGACGGGCGGACGTCTGGTCGTCGGCGAACGAGACGCTTCGCAGCGGTCGCGGCGATTGCGAGGATTATGCGATCGCCAAGATGCAGATGCTTCGCGCCGCCGGCTTCCCTGAGCATGACCTTTATCTCGTCGTCCTCCGCGATCTCGTCCGCCGCGCGGATCATGCCGTGCTGGTGGCCCGCGCCGCGGGCCGGATGGTCGTCCTCGACAATGGCACCGACGAGCTGGTCGATACCGACAAGGTGAGCGATTACCGTCCGATGCTGACCTTCGCCTCATACGGCGAATGGACGCACGGCTACCGGGTCGATCGGGCTCCCGTCTATATCGCGGAAAATCGTGCCACGCCGGTCGCCCCTGCGTCAGCCGATCAGCGCTCGCGAAGCGCGTCGCTTCTGGCCTTCAACACTGGCTTCAAGAGGTAGGTCAAGACGCTCTTCCGGCCGGTGATGATTTGCGTGTTGGTCATCATCCCGGGAGTGATTGGAAGCGGGTGGCCGGAGGCCATCAGGTAGCTCTTGTCGGTCTCCACGATCACCGTGAAATAGGCTTCCTTCTTCGCCTCGTCGTAGATCGAGTCGGCTGAGACCTGGACGACCTTTCCGTCGAGGCCGCCGTAGATCGAGAAGTCGTAGGCGGTGACCTTCACCAGCGCCCGGTCGCCGACCTTGATGAACGCGATGTCGCTCGGCCTCACCCGCGTTTCGACGAGCAATTTGTCGCCGAGCGGCACGACTTCCATGATCTTCTGGCCGGGCTGGACGAACGAACCGATCGTCGTGACCTGGACGTCGTTCACCACGCCATCCACGGGAGAACGAATCTCGCTGCGGTTCTGCTTGCCTTCAGCGCCGCGCAGCGACTGCTCGTTGACGGCGATCTTGGCGTTGACCTGGCTGCGCTCGTCGAGCGCCTGCTGCTTGAACTCGAAGCCGGCCTGCGCCGCCTGTGCCTGCGCCTCGCGCACCGCCGCCTGGGCTTTGCCCTGCTGCTCACGAGCGGCCGCGATCCGGCCCTGGATGTCGACCACTTCGCGCTGCTTGTCGAGCAGGTCGGTCTCGGGAACGATATGCTTCGCCGCCAGCGGAGCCATCATCTGAACCTGGTGCTGGGCGAGCGCGAGCGTGCTCGTCAGGCTGCTGATCGTCGCCGCCGCTTCGGCTGCGTCGCGCCGCGCCTGGTCGGCAGTGGCCTGGGCCGCCGCAACCTTGCTGTTAAGCGCGGACTCGCGCGCCGCCCGAAGCGCTTCCTCGCCGGCGCAGTCGGGACCGTCGCAAGCGATATTCTTCCCCATGCCTTCCGCGGTGAGCCGCGCCGACCGCGCTTCGAGCGATTCCGTCTCGGCCTGGATCTGGCCGACCTGCGAAGCATTTTCGGGATTATCGAGGCGAGCGAGCAGCTCGCCTTTGTGGACCCGCTCACCCGAGCGCACGAGGAGCTCGCTAATGGTCGCCGGGTCGGCGGCGGTGATCGTCTGGAGCTTGCTCGACGGGATGACCTTGCCCTCGCCCCGCGTCACTTCGTCGACCTGGGCGAGGCTTGCCCAAATCACGAACAGCGCGAATGCGACGGCGGTCGCGACGATGATCATTCGCGCGCCGGTCATCGGCTTGCGATGCCTGATCGCGGGTCCGACGAATGGAAGGGTAGCCATGTTACGCTTGCTCCGGATTTCCGATTATCTGCTGCCCGTCGTGGTCCCCGCGGCGGATGCCGTCGCGACCTGGTGCGCCGGCGAAGCTGTGCCCTGCGACGCGATCATGCGCGCCGTGGCGCTTCCGCTTTCGTTCGGGGCGGGGATGTTCAACGTCCATCCCTTGCTGGTGTCGAGAAGGCCGCCCACGTCGTCGTCCGCGCGAGGAACAGGCGGGCCGACCTGCGCTTGGGCGATCATCGCTGTGGTGGCGTCCGTCTGATCGGATGGAGCCGGCGGTGCCGGACGCATGCTCAGCGGATCGCGCGGTTCGCCAATGTAGCGGCCGGTGAATGCCGCCGGCTGGCCCCATTCGCCGGGCCAGCGATAGAAGATGTGCTGGCCGATGTCGGCGACCTTCGCGAGCAACGGTGCCCAGCGGGGAGCCACATAGTCGGCATGGTAATGCGTAGCCTCGCCGACGGACGTCTCGACATAACCGGACAGCGCGGCACGGGCGATCAGCTGGGCCTCATGCCAGGCGTCCGCGGACGGACGGCGGTAAAGCGCGCCATCGCAGACGAACGTGAACTGGCAAGTGCCGCTTCCGGCGCCCTGATAGACGACGCCGCAAATCGATTTCGGGAACGCGGGATGGCGAAGGCGGTTGAGAACCACCTGCGCGACCGCGCGGCGTCCTTCGACGGGTTCAAACCCCGCCTCGTAATAAACGGCCTGGGTGAGGCAAAGCAGCGCCCGCTGCTCATCCAGCGTGCTTCCGCTGATCACGAACGGGCGCGCCGAGTGCAGCGGGCCATTGGAGAAAGGCAGCGCCGCGTTGATGATTCGCGCCTGGTCGCCGACTGCCTGCATGTCCGTTGCAGCCGTGCCGCTGGTCGCCTGAACGAGCGCCGCGGCCTTTGCCGGCGGGACGTTGGCGGTGATCGTCGCAGCCGTCGCCGCCTCGCGCATCGACATCAGCGCGATGGCCGCCGCGCCGATTCCGAGCAGGGCAGCTGCGCTGGCGAGCGTCGTCGATCGACGCGGCCAATGGACCTTGGGCAGTCGAAGCGAGAAGGCGCGCATGTTACTGCGCCGCCTGTTGAGCGCTTGCCGCCGAACTCAGGTGCTTGAGGATCTGGTCGCGCGGACCGTCGGCGATGATCTTGCCGGCTTCGATCACAATCAGGCGGTCGAGGATCGAGAGCATGTTGTGGCGGTGGGTCGAGACGACGAGCGCCTGGTCGGAAGCCAGCGCGGTCTTCAGATGCTCGATGAAATAGAGCTCGGTCTGCGTATCCATCGAACCGGTCGGTTCGTCGAGGAACAGCAGCTTCGACGGGCTGACTAGCGCGCGGGCCAGCACCAGCAGCGACCGCTGGCCTCCCGACAGGCGGCTTCCGCGCTCACCGACCGGCAGGTCGAACCCCGCCGCGTCGCGCGACAGGAAGATATCGGCGCCCGAACGGACCACGGCATCGATCAGCTGGTTATCGTCGGCCTGGGCCGCGCCGAGCATCAGATTGTCGCGCACCGTACCGCTGAACACGTCCGCGTCCTGGCTCACGAAGCGAAACGCCTCGCGCAACTGGTGCGGGTGATATTGGCGGCTGTCGAGTCCATCGACCAGCATCTCGCCGCCGGTCGGGGCATAAAGCCCGCAGAGCACCCGGCCGAGCGTCGACTTGCCCGAAGCGACGCGGCCGATAACTCCGATCCGCTCGCCCGGATTGATCTTGAGATCGATGCCGTCGAGCGCGTCCCTCGACGCGTTGGGATAACGGAAGGAGACGTTGCGCAATTCGAGGTGGCCCGCGCGAATCTCCGGAACGATGCTGAGCACCGCCGTCTGGCGCTCGTCCTGCGCCTCCATCATCCGCTGCAACGAGTCGAGCGTCGCGAACGCCTGCTTGCCGCGCGTGATGAGGAAGGCGAGCTGCCCAACCGGCTGGAGCGAGCGGCCCGAAATCATGATGATCGCGATGATCGCGCCCATCGTCATGTCGCCTGCCTGGAAGCGGTAGAAGCCGCCGATGAGCAGGCCCACGCTGATCGATTGCTGCGAAATGCTCGCGAGATTTACCGCGACCGCGGAAAGCTTGCGCATCCGCTCGCTCGTCGCCGCGCTCATCGATGCATAGCGGCGCCAGCGGCCCAGCATCTGCCCTTCGGCGCGTGCGGCCT
Source organism: Sphingomicrobium sp. (assembly GCA_035712425.1). Lineage (GTDB taxonomy): Bacteria > Pseudomonadota > Alphaproteobacteria > Sphingomonadales > Sphingomonadaceae > Sphingomicrobium. Next base: position 7,354 of record DASTAU010000041.1, on the reverse strand, counting down.
TGAGCGTTTCCGCGCCCGAAATCGATTCGATCAGGACGGAATGCTGCAGGCTTGAATCGGCCTGCACGTCCAGCGCGACCTTACCCATCGACCGTTGGAGGCTGAGGCCCGCGGTCAGCATCACTGCGATGCCCGCCAATGGCACCAGAACAAGCCAGCCGCCGACAAAGGTGATGAAAGCGAGGAACAGGATCAAAAAAGTTAGGTCGACCGCGAGCACCACCGTGGTCGACGCGAAGAAGTCGCGGACCATTTCATAGTCTGATACTCGACGGGCGAGCGCACCGGTGCTGCCCTGCCGGTCGGACATTGGCAGGTTCATCACCTTCTCGAACAATTTCTGCGAAAGCCTGGCGTCCAGCCTGCGTCCGACTTCGTCGATCAGCCGCCCGCGCGCCACCCGCAGCGTGAAGTCGAAGACCAACGCGAGGAGGACTCCGAGCGCGAGGACCCACAGGGTCGCCACAGCCTTGTTCGGAATGACCCGGTCGTAAACGTTCATCGTGAACAAAGGCATCGCGAAGGCAAGCAGGTTGACGATGAGTGCGGCAAGAAGGACGGGCCAGAACTCGCGGCGGACCTTCCACACTTCCGACCAGAACCAGTGGCGGCGTTTCGCCTCGTCCCACGGGCGCTCATTCTCGCGCTCGCGAGTGGGATCGGTTTCAACGATGACCGCGCGGCCGGTGTAGGCCGGTTCGAGCTCGACGAGCTTGGTCCACATCGGCTCGGCGAGGCCGGGCGCGTAGATCAAACCGTCATTATCGCGGACGTCGAGGAGAACCGCGGCGCGGTCGTCCTCAAGCTCAAGGATCGCCGGACATTTCGCCGAAGGCCATCCCTTCAGCCGCCGGGCGATCGTTTCCGCCCGCATTCCGACCTGCTCGAGCGCGGGCTCGGTCTGGTGGAATGGCAGGCGGCCGTCAGCCGACAGGGCAAGTCCCGCCCGAAGGAGGACCGGCGACGAAGGCCGGTCCGCCTGTCGAGCGACAAATGCCAGGCAATCAAGGACGGGATCGATTTCCCGCGACTGCTCAACTTCAAGCCAGTGCATGAAACTCACAGCCCGTCCTCTTATGCGTTAGCGGCCGTTCGGCCCCGTTGGCTCGCCAACGGGCGGCGCGCCACCGGCAGGAGCAGCCGCAGCTGGCGCAAGCGCCGGCGTCGGAATGCTGTTTTCCTGCAGGTCTCCCGGCGGAATCGGATTGACGTGATAGTGCGCCATGTTGGTCGGAATCGCCGCTGCCGGAGCCTGCACGTTCAGGCACTCGATCAGCCGGTTCTCGGCCGCGAGCACGCGATACTGCGCATAGACCTTGGCGAGACGAGCCGTCTCGGCCTGCTGCTGCACATTGTAGCGCGAATTCTGCGCGTCGAGCACGTCAAGCAACGAACGCCGCCCGATGTTGAACTGCTCGCGATACGACAGAAGCAGGTCGTCCGAGATGCGGCTCTGCGTTTCCAGCTCGGTGGCTAGCGCCGACTGGTTCTGCAGGCGGCTCCACGCGGTGCGGACATCTTCTTCGGCCGCACGGGTGCGTTCGAACAGACGGCCGTGGACCTCGTTCTCGCGCTCCTGCTGCTCGCGGACGTTCGCTTCCTTGGTGCCGCCATTATAGAGCAGCCAGCGAAGAACGCCGAGCGCCTGGAGGTCGGTCGTCCGGCCTTCGAAGCCATCGATGTCGTGACCCGCGCGAGCACGGCCCTCGAGGCTGAACTTTGGCCCGAGCTCGGCCTTCGCGGCGCGAACTTCCTCGCGCGACGTGGCGAGATCGGCCATCGCTTCGTGGACCCGCGGATTGTTGTTGCGAGCCAGCGTCTCCGCTTCCTCCAGCGAAGCCGGCATGCACGGCGTCAGATCGGGCGGCATCGAAACCGTGTCGATCGGAGTGCCGGTCAGCGTGCGGAACGTGATCCCGGCGGTGTCGAGGTCTTCCTGGGCCTCGGTCACTTTCGCGCGGGCAGCCTGGAGCCGTTCTTCGGCCTGCTGCTGATCGGCGATGCTGATCGAACCCTTGGCGACGCCCTCGCGAAGATCGGCGGCGAGCCGTTCGTGGAAGGTCACGTTGTCCTGCGCGATCGCCACCAGCCGCTGCTGAAGCAGATAGTCGATGTAGGTGCGCGAGACGTTGAGCGCGACATATTCCGAGCGCTCGGCGACACGCGCGGCGGCCGCATCCGAGCGGGCCGCCTGGCGGCGAATCTCGGCTTCACGTCCACCGCTATCGTAGATCAGCTGATCGACGATGAGATCGCCCTCGATCGGATAGAGCGTATGATTGGCGATCCCGAGATCGCGGCGGGTCGGATTCCTCAGGCTGCGAACGCCGGCCGAACCTTCGACCGAGATGCGCGGGTAATAAAGCCCCTTGCCCTGCTGGAGTTCCTGTTCCGTCGCAGCGCGGTTGGAGACCGCCTGCCGGATTTCAGGATTAGTGGCGAGCGCCGATTGAACGGCGTCCCGCAGATCCACCGCCCACGCCGGCGAGGCGCTTAGCAGCAGTGCTCCCGGAACGGTGAGCATCCATGACTTCTTCGACATAAGCCCCCCTTTTTTGGTCTTTCCTGGTCTTAGGCTGGGCCGCCAAATTACGCCTGGCGGCCCGGGTTATTTTCGGTCAGTTCAACTCATCCATGCACCGGCGGTGCGATATCGGGATGCATCATTTGCATGCCGTGCGCCGAGCCGAAAGCATCGGCAAAGGCGGTGTGTCCGAATGAGACAACGCCCGCGCCATGGCTTGCCAGGGCCTGAAGCGCATCCTGCGCCGCCGCGTGACTCGACACGTTGTTGAGCAACCCGTCGATGTTCACGCCGCCTCCGCCGCCATGAAGCGCGTCGACCAGCACCTTGCTGACGACCTGCTCGTGCTGCGGCGTATTGCCGGCAACGGAGTTGTCCGCCTGGGCCACGCCATGCGATGCGGCCGCCGCGAGCTGCGCTGCCGAAGGCATCACAACCGCCGCTGCTGTTACCGCGCTCGCAGCAGCCGCAGCATGCGCCGGGCCTTCCGATCCATGCGGAAGATCGGTCGGAGCAGCCGATTGGGCGTTGGCCGGGGTGAGCGAATGAGCCGTCTCGACCATATCGTGGACCGTTCCACCGCCCTGCGGAGCAGAGTGGCCGGACGTTCCCGCCGCCAGCGTCGGCTGGACGGTGTGAGCGCTGTCCGCATGGCTTGATCCGGCCGAGGCCGACGAAGCCACCAGGGCGTCGATCGTCGGTGCGAGCGCCGAACTATGCTCGATGCCGCTGACGCTGGCGTGCTCGGACTGCAGGCCGTGCAGGCTATCCAGCCCCGCCGCCGCAACCGCCCCCATCAGGGCCGCGTTGTGAGCGGCATTGGATGTGCGCTGGTCGTTGTTGTCGTTCGACGACACCAGCGAGCTGGTGTTGAGCGAGGTCTGCGACACCATCTGGGTCTGCTGAACCGCCAACGGCTGGATCGGCGCCGGCGGCGGCGTGCCGATGGTCACATCGACATGCGTGGTCGCAGTATCGCCGTCCGCGTCGTGGATCGTCGTGTCGAACGAGATCGTCGCATTCTGATCCTGGCTGTTCTGCGTCAGGAACCCGATGTTCTGGATCTTGAACGGGTTATCGTTGACGTCCGTCGTGAACGGCTGGGTCCCGCTGCTGCCTCCGGCCGCACCGAGCGCGCCATTGAAGTTGATGGCAGTGCCGGTGACACCGTCGTCGGAGCCGGCGATCTGCGCGCCGACAATGACCAGGTTGGTGTTGCCGTTTTGATAGTCGTTGGCCTCAATGACGACGAGGCCGTCATTGTTGTCGAGAACGATGCCGGAATAAGCGGTACCCGCAAGGGTGGCGTTACTCTTGATGATGTCACCGTTCTGCACCATCAGCGCTTCAGTGGTATACTGATGCGTAACAGTGTCGTACAACTTCAACACGACAATCATGTCCTCGGTCGTGCCGACGCCGTCCAGTTCGATGAACATTGACGTCGTGTTCTGCGTAGGAACGATGCCGAGGGTGCCCTGCGGATCTGTCGAATAGAGATTGAAGTCGAGAACTTCACCGCCCTGGAGCGTGTTGCCGGCAACACCAGCGGCGCTGCTCGACAAAGTGACCGTCGCGTCAGTGCCTTTGAACAGCTCAAGGCCGCTAAAGGTCGCCGTCGTCACCGGGTCGAACGAACCGTTCGTGCCTTGGGTGGTGCCGGAACCCGCGCTTTCTCCAGTGAACTGAACAAAGAAGTTGTCCTGCAAGTGCACATTCGCAATGTGCGACGGCGAGTTCGACGTCGTGTTGTCCGGATTCCAGTTGACGAAGTCGCCAGCTGATCCGTTCGCGGTCTGCAAAATGCTGAAGCTCTGGATCGGGTGATCGAGAGTGACCGTGTACGTTCCGGCCGCTTTGTTGAACACCAGCGTGCCGGTCTCGTGATCCGTACCTCCCGTTCCTGTGTCGTAGTCGAACGAGAAGGTGTAGCTTGCCGTCGTCGCATTCTCCGCGCCGGGCGTGAGGGTGACGTTCTGCGCGTCGGTCCCGTTCACCTGGATCCCGAAGTTCGACACGCCAATGTCGTCGGGATTTTGGTTGCCGGAACCGCCGTTCGGCGAGTCCGTCCCGATCGTGATCTGCATATCGCCGGTACCGGAGATGGTGCCGCTGTTATCGATCTGCAGCGTCGTATCGACATTGCCGAAGCGCGGTCCGTCGTCCTGGATGCCAAACACGTCCTGACCGACGTTGATGTGCGCAGTGGCCGTATCGCCGTCGAAGTCCGTTACTGTTTGGACAACCTGGATATCCGATGCAGCCGCCGTATGTAGCAGTGCAAGGTCGTCGAGCGCGGCAGCGCTGGATCCCGCCGTCGGGTTCCAGATGTTATGCAGCTCCGTGAAGGTTGCGATACCGGTCGAAGGATCGATGGAGATCGTGAAATAATTCACGCCGCCGAACGAACCCGTGATCGTGTTGCCGGACTGGTTGAGAACGATCTCCCCGCCCTTTCCGTTCGCCACCGTATTATCGAGCGCGAACAGACCGGATCCCACGTTCGCACCGCTGATGTGCAACGAGTAGCCGACGGTTCCAGGCCCATCCGCGCCGAAGTTGACGCTGGCGCCTGTCACAAAGTTGGCCGAGAAGTTGATCGTGTTCGACGCGTCGCCTGAAGGAGCTCCGCCGCTCGCGGTGTCGCTTCCCTCGGGCCGGGTCTCGTCGAGCGTTACCGTGCCGATCGCCGTTCCGCTCGTGGAGGCCGTCGGCCCGTCATCGGTGAAGTGCAGGTTCGCACCGATATTGACACTCTGGCTGCCGGTTGCGGTATCGCCATCCTTGTCGGTGATCGACGAGGAAGCCGTCAGCGTGATCAGGTTGTCAGCTAGGCTGACAGACTGATCGTTGAACGGAGCGTCGTTGGCGCCGGCCTGCAGCGGATGATCGATCTGCTGCATCTGGTTCAGCGTCACTTGACCTGTGCCGTTGACCGTAACCGAGAAGACCACCGAAGCATCACTATCGCTCGCCGGTGCACTGGCCGCCGTCGAACCCACCACCTCGCCGTTGGCGAGAAGATAAAGGTGGATCGCCGATCCGTGGCTCGAAAGCCCGGAGAGCACGCCCTGCGACGAAACGCCCAATGCGAAGGCAAGGGTCGGGGTCGTGTTGGTGCCGTCCGCGCCCGCCGAGAATGACAGGCCGAAGACTCCGCCGAAGTTGGCCGTCGTCGTGGTCGAGTGATCGGTATTGACCCCGATCGTATCGGCATCGTCCGTCGTCAGGCTAATCGCGCTGTCGTCGCCCTTGGTCACGTTGATCGTCGGCGTATCGTCGTCGACGTTGATGTTGAGGTTGACGGTGTTCGAATGATCGCCGTCGGCATCCTGAACGAAGAAGCTGACATTGATGTCGCTGATATTGTTCTCGGTATTGTCGCCGGCCTGGCCGTCCAGCGACGGATGCATGACAGCGGCGGTCTGAGTGACCGTGTAGTCGCCCGTGGCAGTGTTAAGCGAGATCGAGAAAACATGAACCTCGACGCCGTTCTGCAACTGATCGATCACCATGGTCGTGCCGGTGGTCAGAGCCGTATTGACGCTGAAGCCGGTCGGGAGTCCCGTCTGATCGGCGTTGGCCGAGAAGTGATAGGTCAGCGTACCGTCACCGCCGCTTCCGACGAGCGTTCCGCTCGCGGTGTCCGGAGACGGCGGGTTCGGAAGATCGTCGCCCGTACCGCCGAGGTTGCCGTTGGCGCCCGCGACCGCATCGTCATCGAGATGCGCGACATCCGGCGTTGCTAGCGTCGGGATCGAATCTTCGATTCCGATCGTCAGCGTTGCCGTGGTCGTATCGCCGTCCGCGTCCTGGATCGTGTACGTGAACGTATCCGAGACGCCGCCGACATTGTCCGTGCGCGTGTAGGTGTAATCACCGTTCGCATGGATCTCGAGCGTGCCGTGATCGCCCGCGATCGACAGCACACCGCTGCTGAAAGTGGTATCGGTGCCGCCGGTTCCCTGGATCTGAACAACCGAGATCGGCGCGTCAGCGCCGGTCGAGTCGTGGCCGGCTGCACCGCTCGTCGTTCCAACGCCGGTAATCACGTTGCCGGTAGCCGTGCTGCCGCCCGCAAGGATTTCGTCCGTGTCGTTGCGCGCCACCGGAGTGTCGTCGTTGACATTGATCACGAGGCCGCTGTTGGCGCCCGAGTTGGCGGTGACCGTGTCGCCGTCCGCGTCGGTTGCCTGGATGATCGAACCGAGCTGGATCGCGAGATTGTTCTCGGTGTTGTCACCCGTGAGGCCGTTCAGCGTGGGATGATCAAGCTGATCGATCAGGTTGAACTGATAGGCGCCCGTGTTGGCATCCACGGTGAACGTGAACACGGTGTTCGCGCCCGCCGTAGCGGTCAGCGTGTAGATATGCGTGTTCGCATCGAACGACACGTTATAAGTCAGCGCCACGCCCTTCGAGGTGAGGCCCTCGGCCTGCAGCGCCGTGAAGGTGTTCGACAGGCTGTAGGTCAGCGGTGTGTCGGCGCCGCTCAGGAAGAGACCTGAAACGTTGCCGGTTGCCACCGTCGATTCACCAGCGATGTCGCCGGGCCCGCCAGCGATTCCGTTTCCGTCGCCGCCGTCCGAAGCATTGCCGACAATGCCATCCTCATCGACGCTGCCCGAAAGCTGCGTGTTGGTGGCGGCCGGAATGTCGTCCTCGATCTGCACGAGGAACGAGCGCGCGTCGAGGTGGATCGAGTCGCCGTCGGCGTCCGTCACCTGGACCAGGCCGGATAGGTCCAGCGTCAGGTTCTGGTTGTCGTCGTTGGCCGGCGAGTTCGGCAGGTGATCGATCGGAGCATCGAGAGTGACCGTGTAGTTGCCG
>DASTAU010000040.1:0-3874 GCA_035712425.1 Sphingomicrobium sp. | reverse complement strand
CCGCCGCCGTGTGGCATGGACCGCTCGGCGGTGCAGACCGGTTCTCAGCGGAAGTCGAGCGAGGCATCCAGAAAACGCTTGTCTACTATGAGATGGCCCAGGTCACCGGCCACCTGCACCGCAATCCGCTGACGCGCCGCGTGTCGCTCTCCGGCCAGGCCGACGATTTCCAGCGCGGCGAGCTGGCGCGCCTGATCGACGACGTGCCGGGCGTGTCCAACGCAGCATGGTCGGCGAATGACGGGGGCCTGCCACTCATCGCCGAAGGAGGGGTCGTCGCCATCCTGGGCTTCCTTTTGGGCCTGCTCGTCGCCTATCTCATCGAGCTTCGCCGTCGCTACAACACACAATGGAACTGGTGATTGAATGCAGAGTGTTCAGGGATATTGGCCGATCATCCTCATCGCGGTCGCGCTGCTGCTCATCCTCGCGCTGCTGTTCCTGCGGCCCCGCCAGCGGGTTACGCTGACCGACAGCGCGCCGATCCGGCCGCACATGCAGCAGAGCCACCCGCGAGAAGGCCGCGGCATTGCGGGTGAAGCCGCGGCGGCGACGAGCGACCTTGCGGGCGACATCATTCGAGCACCCGTTCACGTGGCGCTCGAGGGCGACGTCCCGCGCGATGATCTGTGTGTGATGAAGGGCGTCGGGCCGAAGTTTGCCGAAGCGCTTCACGGCGCAGGCTTCGTGAATTTCGCCCAGCTCGCCAGCCTGTCGCCCGTCGAGGTCGAGCGGCTCGACAAGCAGCTCGGCGCCTTCGCCGGCCGGATCGCTCGCGACCGGGTCGTCGAGCAGGCCGACTATCTCTCCCGCAACGACACTGACGGTTTCGAACAGAGGTTCGGGAAGCTCTAGGAAACCGCTTCCACCTGCGTTTCGGCGGGCCGCTTTCGCGGTCTCGAAGCAATCAGCTTATCGATCTTGCGGCCGTCCATGTCGACGATCTCGAACGACCAGCCGTCGTGGCGGAATTTCTCGCCGGTCTCGGGTAGATGCTTGAGGACCGAAAGAGCGAATCCGGCGGCGGTCGAATAATCGCGGTCGTCGGGCAGATTGATTCCGAGACGGTTCGAGAGCAGCTCCGCGCTCGCTGCGCCCGAGACGAGCCAGCTTCCGTCCTCACGCTCCAGCAGCGGCGGCTCCTCGCCCTGCTCGATGTCGTGCGCGAATGTGCCCGCGAGCGCCGCAAGGATGCTCCCGGGAGTGACGATCCCGTCGAGGTGCCCATATTCATCGTGGACGAGCGCGAGCGGCACCTCCGCGCTTCGAAGGACGGCGAGCGCGTCCATCGCATCCATCAGGTCCGGGATGACGGGCGCCTTCCGGCACAGATGCTTGAGGTCGAGCGGACGGCCTTCGAGCAAAGCAGCCACCACGTCGCGGGTCTGGATGACCCCGACGATATTTTCGACCGAATTGTCGGCGACCGGGATCCGCGTATGCGGCGATTCGAGCAGCGCTTGCTTGATCTCCTCCGGCGTTGAATCGACATCGATCCAGTCGATTTCCGTGCGCGGAGTCATCACCTCTCGCACCGGGCGATCGGCGAGGCGGACGATTCCGGAAATGATCGCGCGCTCGCTTTCCTCGAGGACGCCCGCGTTCTGCGCTTCGGCGACCACGAGATGGAGTTCTTCGGCGGTCACCTGGTTCTTGGATTCACGGTCGAGACCGAGGAGCTTGAAGATCAGCGCGCTAGAGCGGTCGAGCAGCCATACGAACGGCGCCGTGATTTTGGCGAGCCATTTCATTGGCCGCGAGACGACGACCGCGATGGGTTCGGGCGAGCGTAGCGCCACCTGCTTGGGGACGATCTCGCCGATGACCAGCGACACGTAGGTGATGAGGACGACGACGAGCCCATATCCGAGCGTGTGCGCCGTGCTTTCGCTGATCCCGGCTAGCTGCAGGCGTTCGGCCGCCGGCTCTCCAAGGCTCGCACCCGAGAAAGCGCCGTTGATGATGCTGATGAGCGTGATGCCGCTTTGCACCGTCGAAAGGAAACGGCCGGGCTCGCTGGCGAGGTCGAGTGCGCAGCGCGCGCCGCTGCTTCCGCTTCGCGCCAGCGCCTTGAGGCGCGCATCGCGCGAGGAGACGATCGCAAGCTCGCTCATCGCCAGGACGCCGTTGAGGACGATCAAGGCGAGAATCAGGAGGACGTCGAGCCAGGGTATGGGGGATAAATGGTCGCTCATGGGCGTGGGCTTGCGGTTGTAACCTTGCGCGGGGCGCGTTCACAAGCGCCGCTTCGATTTGGAACCTGCCGTGCTACACGCCGGTTTGACGATTCTTGGCGGTGGGAGCTCAATTGATGTCAGTTCGGCGCAGGCTCGGTGCGATCTTTCTCGGCTGTTCGATTGGCCTTTTGGCCGGTTGCAATACCGCGCCAGCGCCGGTGCTCGTCAGGCCCGCGTCGTTCACTCCGCTCGGCCTCAACGCCCCCTACCTCTACGCAGATGTCATTGGCGGACGGAAATCGCGGGCGACCAAAATGCGCAGCGCGAAAATTCGCCCAATGAGCGGCGGCGCCGCGCCCGCCTATATGGCCGGCCTCGACACGGAGCTGAGGCAGCAGACGGCGGGCATCGGGCTCGACGTGCTTCGGGTAGGCGATTCGGTGGTAATCAGGATTCCGGCGGAGCTGACCTTCGATTCCGGAAGCTCCGCGGTGAAGCCGCAGTTCGACGCCACCCTCCACGAGATTGCTCGGACGGTGAAGACCAGGAGCCAGACCTTCGTCGACGTGTTCGCGCATACGGACACCTCCGGCACTCCGCAGGGCAACCAGGCCTTGTCGGACAAACGTGCCGCTGCGGTCGCAACGTATCTCGCGAGCCATGGGGTGACCCGGGCCCGGATCGCGTCGAAGGGACTCGGCGAGACCGCGCCACTCTACAATCCGGAAACGAGCGAGCAGGAAAAGGCCGCGAACCGGCGCGTCGAGATCAGGCTGGTTCCGTACACCGGCTAACGCCGCTCGGCGAAAAAGCTCCTGAGGAGTTCCGACGCTTCTCCCTCCCCGATCCCGCCGAGCACATCGGGCCGATGATGGCAGGTCGGCTGAGCGAAGATGCGCGGGCCATGGACCACTCCGCCACCTTTCGGATCCTCCGCCGCGAAACGAAGCGCCTTCATTCGTGACATGGCGACCGCGGCAGCGCACATCGCGCACGGTTCGAGCGTCACCCATAAAGTGCAATCATCGAGGCGCGACGTGTCGAGCTTTGACGCGGCCGCGCGGATTGCGACCATTTCGGCATGCGCAGTCGGATCCGACGAGCCGCGCATGGCGTTGCGCGCCTCGGCGATGATTTCGTCGCCAACGGTCACGACCGCGCCGACCGGCACCTCTCCTGCTTCAGCGGCTTCCCGCGCAAGCTCGAGCGCCCGGCGCATCGGCGGCGGAAGGGGAAAGCTCATGCGGGCGCCGCTAGCGGACGCGGCCCGCGAAGTCACATGGCGTTGTTGGCGGTCGCCTCGGCCTGGTTCTGCCCGGGCTTCTGGACCTGGAGTGTCGGGACGGTCACCGTCTTCTGCTGAGTTCCGACCTTGACCGATCCGGTCTCGACGTCGAACGCGGGGGCCTGGCCGCCCTTGGCGGTCACGCCATTGGATGTGGCGGCGATCTGGGGTGTCTTCGCACCCCGAATCTGGTTGATGTTGAGGAATCCGGTCGCGATGCCTGCGATCACCACAAGCACGGCAACGATCAGGATAAAGAGCACGGCGCGCATGAGTGACCCTTCAAATCGCTGTTTCAGACCAACGCAGATATTGCTGTTCGGTTGCCGCTGTTGCACCGGCTCGGCGTTGACGAACCGGGATCGAGCAGGTAACGGGCGGCGCTCTTCGGGCCTATAGAGGTCCGTCCAGA
>DASTAU010000039.1:0-5073 GCA_035712425.1 Sphingomicrobium sp. | reverse complement strand
GAGCCACCCGCGCCGACGACAACGACGTCATAAGTATGGTCGACGATCTGATATGCGCTCACGAAGCAGCTCCGAACGACAGGACCGCAAGCGCGTAAAGGCTGATCGCTCCGCCTGCGACGGCGAGGAACAGAAGCAGGGTGTTGATTACGAAGTTCGCGCCGGGCTCATGGACGTAGTCGTCGATGAACACTTTCATCCCGTCGAGCGCATGCTTGAACCCGACGACGACCAGCAACGCCATCGGGATCGCGCCGCTCGGCGCTCGCAGCCATTCGAGGAACGTCGCCGGATCGAGCTTCGGGAGGAGCAGGATCGAAGCGATGAACCAGGTGCCGAGGAGGAGGAGCGCAATGCTTGTGACCCGCTCGGTCAGCCAATGCTCGCCGCCCTCGCGCGCCGAACCGAGGCCGCCGGCCTTGCCAATCGGGGTGGAGCTGTCGCCGGTGCTCATGGCCGAACTCCCAAAAGCCACGCCCAGAGGAGCGCGGTCAGGATGACCGATCCGACGATCGTCAGAATCGCGAAGGTCTTGTTGACGCCGAGCTCAAAGCCCGCCCCCGTGTCCATCACGAGATGCCGGATCCCCGACAGCAGGTGCTGGAAGAAGCTCCACGTCAGGCCGATCAGAACAACCAGCCCGATCCAGCTGTGCGAGGCCTTCTCGAAGGTCGCGTAAGCCTCGGGCCCGTGCGCAAGCGCCATCAACCACCAGGTGATCACCGCGAGGCCCGCGATCGACAGCGCGATCCCGGTCGCACGGTGGAGGATCGAGACAATCATTCCCGGTCCCCATCGCCAGATGCCGAGATGGGGTGATAGCGGGCGCGGTCTGGTTGCGGCCATGCGAGGCTCTATTCCCTGAGTGATCGAGGATGGCGCTCGCTTAAGGCGCGGTCCCGCGCGAGGCAAGTTTCGGCGCTTCCCCTAACCCGCTCTTAACCATTGTGCGGCAAGAGCGTCCTCGAACGGCGCACCCAAGCGAATACGGAGAGCGGACGAATGACTGGCGAGACTGGACAGCTCCAGCGGCTGACCGACGAGCAGGTGAAGGCGCGGCTTGCGGCCTACAACCCGGGCGGAGCGCTCGATGCCGACATCGAGCTCCTGCGCGAGAACGCCCACGACATCATCGCCGAGGAAGTCGCGACCCACTTCGGTCAGGAGCGCGCCGACCGTTACGCATCATTCTACACGAAGAAGGTCGACGCCGCCTGGATCCAGGGCATCGCCGAATACGGCCTTCGCATCTATCGCGAGAAGACCTCCGTTCCCGTTTACATCGCCGCCCGAATGCAGGCGGGAAGCGCGATCGTCGCGCGCATCGCCGAACGCTTCGCCGACGATATCGAGAAGCTGAAGGCCTGTGAGGCCGCCTACATTCGGATCAAGACGTTCGAGACCGACATCATCCTCGCGCAAGTCGCCCTCCTGGAGGCGATCGAAGCCGCTGATGTTCGCGGCCGGGAGAGCGAGCAGTTCGAGCGCCGCGTCGCCGAGCTGGTCCTCGCCAGCACCGAGCAGTCGAAATCACTGACCGAGCGCACCCGCTCGACCGCCACGTCGGCGCGCGGGATGCTCGGCAAGACGAGCGAAGTCGCCGCCGCGGCCGAGCAATCGGCGGTTGCGATGCGTGAAGCCGCCCAGACCGCAGCCGGCCTCATCCGCGCGATTGAAGATGCGCGGGCCGAGGTCGAAGTTGCCGCGGGCGTCGCTACCCGCGCCGGCGACCAGGCCAGCCAGGCCGTGAAGGTCAGCCAGGCCCTCTCGGCTCACGTCGAAGCCATCGAATCGATCCTCAGCCTGATCCGCGACATTGCGGGCCAGACCAATCTTCTCGCCCTCAACGCCACGATCGAGGCGGCCCGCGCGGGCGATGCCGGCCGCGGCTTCGCGGTCGTCGCCCAGGAAGTGAAGAGCCTTGCTTCGCAAACGGCGCGCGCGACCGACGACATCACCGCCAAGATCACCGCGATCCAGCAAGCGACTCGCCAGACCGTGGATTCGAACGCGTCGATCCAGGGCACAGTGGAAGAGGTCCAGACCTCCGCCGACCGAATCCGCGAGGCGATGGAGCTCCAGGCGCAAACGGTGACGATGATCACCGCTGCCGTCGACGAGACCGCGCTTGCCGCCGACTCGATGAGTTCGACGATCGCCGCGATCCGCGCCGACACCGAAAATGTCGCCAAGGACATCGACCAGGTCGAGCAGGGCTTCGGCCACTTCTCCGAGCAGATCGCCGGCTTCAAGTCGACCGCCAAGGAATTCGTGAACGGCATCGCCGCCTGATTCTTCCCCCGCCGCGCGCTCAGCGCTAGGCGGAGAGGATGAACATCCTCATCACCGGAGCGAGCCGCGGGATCGGCGCGGCTGCGTATGCGCTGCTGAAGAAGACCGGCCACGCTGTGGTCGGCCATTCGACCAAGGGCAGCGACGCGCTGATCGCCGGCGACCTCACCGATCCGGCCGCGCCGCGCAATCTCTGGGACACGGCCCTCGACGAGCTCGATGGCCGTATCGATGTCTTGGTGAACAACGCCGGGATTTACGAAGGCGTCGCCGACAATGCGACCGACGACGAGTGGCATGCGGCGTGGCATCGTACGCTGACCATCAACGTGCAGGCGCCGGCCGATCTTTCGCGACTCGCTGTCTCACATTTCCTCGATCGTGGCGGGGAGGGCCGCATCATCAATGTCGCCAGCCGCGCCGCCTTCCGCGGCGACAGTCCGCAGCACTGGCATTACGCAGCGTCCAAGGCCGCCATCGTCGGAATGACCAAGACAGTTGCGCGCGCCTACGCTTCGGATGGCATCCTGTGTTTCGCCGTCGCTCCAGGCTTCACCGTATCCGAGATGACCGCCGAATATCTGCAGGGGCGCGGAGGAGCCCAGATCGTCGCCGACATCCCGCTTGGCCGCGTCGCTTCGACCGGTGAAGTCGCGGAAGTGATCCGTTGGCTTTCGATCGATGCGCCGCCATCAGCGACCGGCACGATCATCGACGTTAATGGCGCCAGCTATGTTCGTTAGCCTCGCCCTTTTCGCCGCCGCACAGCAGATCGTCATCCCTCTGGGGAAACCGCCGGCGCTGCCCGAAAAACCCATTGCGCCGATCGAATTCACCGGCCCGAAGTTTGCGGAAAAGTGCAAGGACTGGGACGAGTGGGAGAAGCCCGCTCCTGCAGTCCGCGTCTTTGGAAACACCTACTATGTCGGCACCTGCGGGATATCGTCTATCCTGATCACCGACCCTGCCGGAGACATATTGATCGACGGTGGCACCGAGAAAGGCTCGGCGCTCGTGGCCGCCAGCATCGAGAGCCTCGGATTCCGGCTCACCGACGTCAAATATATCCTCAACAGCCACGAGCATTCGGATCACGCGGGCGGGATCGCCGAGCTTCAACGGCTGACCGGCGCGAAGGTCCTGGCCTCGCCGTCGCAAGCTGCGGTGATCAGCAGCGGCACCGCGAGCGCCGGCGATCCGCAGCAGGGGCTAAGCGCACCCTTCACCGCAGCGCATGTCGACCGCGTCATCCATGAGGGCGAGCAGGTCCGGATCGGTAACACCATTTTGCAGGCCGTCGAGACGCCCGGGCACACGCCCGGAGCGCTGACCTGGCACTGGGGCAGTTGCGAGGCGGGTGTGTGCCGCCAGATCGTCTATGCCGACAGCCTCACCCCGAAGAGCAACGACAAATACCGGTTCAGCGATCACCCGGCCTATCTCGCCGCCTATCGCGCGAGCATCGCCAAGGTCGCCGCTCTCGACTGCGACATCCTCCTTTCGCCCCATCCGTCCGCGAGTCACATGGTCTCCCGCTTCGGCGATGCGAATGTCGAGGACCGCAACGCCTGCCGAAACTACGCGGCGAACATCACCAAGCAGCTGGATGAGCGGCTGGCGAAGGAAGCCGCCGGCCAACAAGACCCAAAACCGTGAGCTTTCGGGTCACCGTCGCCTGCACCCGCGCGCAAGGCGAAGCGATTGCCGACGGGGACGACCTCCTGACCGATGCGGTGCTGGTCGCTGATGAGCCCGATCCCGCGAAGCCTGACGAATGGCTGATCCATGCCTATTTCGAACATGCGCCGACTTCGGACGAGCTGAGCACGCTGCGCGGCCTCGGCTCGGGCATACCCCGAATCGAGGAGCTGGGCGAAGCGGACTGGGTGATGATGAGCCAGGAGGGCCTGCAGCCGATCCGTGCGGGTCGCTTCTACATCCACACGCCGATGTACCGCAGCGTTCCGCCGGGGACGATTCCGTTCGAGATCGACGCCAGCCTCGCCTTCGGCACCGGCCAGCATGCCACGACCAGCGGCTGCCTCGAAGCGATGGACAAGCTCCAACGCGAAGGCGCGCGCTTCACGAACGTCGCCGACATAGGCACGGGCACTGGCCTCCTCGCATTCGCGGCGCTCGCTCTCTGGCCCGAAGCGAAGTGCGTCGCCACGGACATCGACGACATCGCCATCGAGGTCGCGCGGGACAATGCAGCGGTCAACAAGGTGAAACTGGGTCACGGTCCCAGTGAGCTTCTTCTCGCCGTCGCGGACGGAATGGACTCGCCGCTGCTCGCCGCGCGTGCGCCGTTCGACTTGATCGTCGCCAATATCCTCGCGGGCCCGCTGATCGCGCTTGCACCGGATTTTGCAAAAGCGCTGGCGTCCGGCGGAGCCATCATCCTCGCCGGCCTGCTCGAGAGTCAAGCAGATGCGGCGATTGCTGCTTACGAGCAGCGGGGTCTGAGCTTGTGCGACCGTGGCTCCGGCGAATGGCCGATACTGGTTCTTACCTCCTGATTCCGGCGGCGCAGCCGCATTGAAAAAAATTGATTCACACGAAGGTATGAAGAAGAAAGGAAAGCCGCGAAGAGAAGGCCGCGACTCCTTCGTGCCTTAGTTCTTTTCTTCGTGTCTTCGTGCGCAAAATCTTGCGGCTGGCGCGGCAGGAATGAAGAGGCTTGCGAAGCAGCGGTGCGGCTGCAACAGCTTTGCCATGAAGCTCCTCCTCGCTGCTCTCCTGCTCGCAAGCTCTGCGGCCGCCGCGGCACCCGTTAGCCAT
>DASTAU010000038.1:0-4730 GCA_035712425.1 Sphingomicrobium sp. | reverse complement strand
AAAGCCAAAAAATGAGGCTAGTCGCCGTAGCTCGGCGTCAATGTCTGCGAGCATCCGATCGAAATCAGCCCAGCCGATCCGCCTGTCGCTCATCGTCTCGGCGGCGGCTTCCAGGGCAGCCATCTCCGCGGCCCAGGCGCTCGCCGCATGATCGGCGTCGTTCTGTGCGGGGATGTAAATGCCCCGTGCGTTCAGGCGTTGCGCGCGCCTCCCCGCAAGGAGGCGCAATTCCTGGACGCTATTCTCTCCCGCCAGGATACTAGCGACGTAGTTTCGGGGACGCGCGTACATGAAGAGCGCGCGCTCCCCGGGCGGCACCAGCTCGGGAGCGATCTCACTCGCGAAGCTCGTTGCCTTCACGCAGGCGACCTCGGTGTCACCGAACGTCCGCGACATCAGCTTCGGGACCGGCGCGATGTAACGCTGGCGGACTTCTTCCGGAGTAAGCGCCAGGTCTCGAATTAGACGTGGCTCGCGAACGGCGAGGACGCCATCAAGCTCGCCGAGCAGGCGCGAGACTAGGGTCGATCCGACGTGGCCGATGTGAAAGATCCACCGCGCATCCGTGTGCAGCTCGTCCCCCACGGCCTCCTCGATCAGCGTCCAGGACACGATCTGCGCATCCACCGGTCCCTGCATCATCCGGTCGTCGAGGAAACTCGCGGTTCGATAACTGTCGCTTTCCATCGCGACTAGTCGGACCATCCCCTGCGCTGGGTCGAGCGCCTGAGCCAGCCAGGTTGCGTCGCGGGCAATCTCGTCGGCATTGGGGGCGCTGGACATGCCGCACATTAGCGAGCCAATGGCGGCAAGACCAAGCCAAGGGAAGGAACCCTCGAATGGCCGAGCAAATGACCGGCGGCTGTGCGTGTGGCCGCGTTCGCTACGCCGCCACGATCCATGACGACGAGGCCTACCTCTGCCACTGCCGGATGTGCCAGCGGGCGACCGGGTCCGTTTCCATCGCCTTCAAGAATGTGAAGCAGGACGAGGTCAGCTGGAAGCGCGAGCCCGACTGGTACGACAGCTCGCCGATCGCGAGCCGGCCTTATTGCGGCGAATGCGGCACCTCCCTCGGCTTTGCGTTCAAGGAGGGCAGCGGGAACATGGATCTGACGGTAGCGTCATTCGACGATCCGTCACGCTTCGTCCCCAAGCATCATTTCGGAGCGGAGAGTATCCACCGCGCATGGCTCAACACCGAGGGCCTGCCCGAGAAGCGGACCGAAGATTATCAGCCGCTCGTCGACAAGTGGGTCGAAGCGACCGGTGAATTTCCCGGATGAGCGAAGCCAAGACTCATTTCTGGACCGCGTCCGACGGGGTGCAGTTGGCCTATCACGAGCTCGGCGAGCGTCGGCCCGTCATTATGCTTCACGGGCTATTTTCGGACGCCTACGTCAACTGGATCAAGTTCGGCCATGCGGCGCGCGTTGCAGCCGATGGCTTTCGGGTCATCATGCCTGATCTCCGCGCGCATGGACAAAGCGGCAAGCCTCATGGCGAGCAATATTATCCGCGCGGGATTCTGGCGCGCGATCTTCGAGAGCTGATTAGCTTGCTCCAACTCGCTGACTTCGACCTGGGTGGCTTTTCACTTGGCGCTCGAACAACCGTCGAAGGTGTGGGGGAGGGCCTGCAACCTCGCCGCGCGTTCCTCGGCGGCGCCGGCCTCGAAGGCCTGCGCAACTGGAAGCGTCGCAAGACCTTCTTTCTCGAAGCCATCGAAATGTTCGACAAGGTCCAGCGTGGCGATCCGCACTGGTTGTCGATCCAGTTCATGAAGAGCCAGCGTGTCGATCGCGTCGCTGCGGCGCAATTGCTCGAGAGCTTCGAGGACGCGTTCATGGCCTGGCTCGAGGCCTTCACCATGCCGACGCTGGTGGTTTGCGGAAGCGAGGATGACGATAATGGTTCCGCCGAAGAATTGGCGAACATCCTTCCCAACGCGATCTTCGAGGAAGTGCCGGGAACGCACATGAGCTCCGTTACCAAGCCGCAGCTCGGCGAAGCGATCGCGAACTTCCTCTCCGCATAAAAAAAGGGACGCCCGAAGGCGCCCCCTAATCCTTTCGACTGGCTGGCCTAGCTGTTGCTGGTGCCCATGCCGCCACTCTGCGCGCCGAGGCTGGCATTGCCGCCACCCGTCTCGCTCATGCCGCGGCTTTTGCCGGTGTTGTTGCGACCGCGAGTGCCCGACGTGGAGCGAGCACCCGATGCCGAACGCGAACCCGCCCCGGAACGTGATCCGGTGCTTGCGGTGTTGGTTGTGAGGCCGGCGGTGTCGTCCATGGCCGCGCCATTGCCGCTCGACCCCATGTTCTCGGTCCACTCGCCGATCTGGTCGCTCAGATTGCTGAGCTGTTGGCTGATCTGGCTGCGCTTCGACCAAAGGAACAAGCCTGCGGCGGCTGCGCCGGCGGCCGCGGCTGCGGCGGCGATCGGGCGCTCGCGCGCCATCTCCATCACGCCCCAGTCGCTATATTGGTTGCGGCCGCCGGGGTTGTTGTTCTTCGACTGATTTCTGCCTCTGGGCATCAATTTCCTCCTCAATGAATTGTTTCGCTCTCAATCCGACTAAACGATTGAAAGCGCTCGCCGTTCGGCTGCGGATGACCGAACAGCGATGAGGGGAGGCGAGGAGGCGGCGAGCGGTCAGGCGGTCGCGAGCTGGTCCAGCATATATTCGGCGCTCGACGCACGATATTCGCCGGGCGCTTCGATATTCAGCTGCTCGACGACGCCATCGTCGACGATCATCGAATAGCGCTGCGAGCGCTGGCCGAGACCGAATTTGCTCGCATCCATCGTCAGGCCGGTCGCTTCGGCGAAGGCGCCGTTGCCGTCGGCGAGCATCGTGATGTCCTCGCTGCCGTCGCGCTGGCCCCAGGCCGCCATGACGAACGAGTCGTTGACCGAAATGCAGGCGATCTCATCGATCCCCTGGCCTTTGAGGTCGCTCGCCTTGTCGACGTAGGACGGAAGATGCCGCGCCGAGCAGGTCGGCGTGAACGCCCCCGGGACAGCGAACAGCGCAACGCGCTTGCCTTTGAAGAAATCCCCGCTCGTGGTCGGCTTCGGGCCATCGTTGGTGGCAACGGTCAGCGGCACGTCAGGCAGGCGGTCGCCCACTTGGATGGTCATTGGAAATCTCCTTCGGGTCAGGCGAAACGGCAGATAGGACCGCCGTACAGCGGTCTCAAGTATTGCCCGTCGCGCGGCAGCGTCCCATTGTCGCTGGAATGGTCGAACAGCCGAGTTTCCTCTCCGGCAAGCTGCTTCTGGCAATGCCCGGAATGGCGGACCCGCGCTTCGAGCGGGCCGTGATCGCCATGTGCATGCATGACCAAAACGGAGCGATCGGCATCGGGATTGGCCACAAGCGCGCTGGCATCAGCTTTCGCGGCCTGCTTCGGCAGCTGGACATCGATCCCGGTGCGGCGCCCGATTGCGCCGTCCATCATGGCGGACCGGTCGAGCCGGGCCGCGGCTTCGTCCTCCATTCGTCCGACTGGGATGGAGAGGACAGCGTCAAGGTCGATGGACCGAATGGCGAAATTTTCGCGATGACCGGGACGATCGACGTCCTGCGCGCCATCGCGGAAGGGAAGGGCCCTTCGCGCTGGATCGTTGCGCTCGGCTATGCCGGCTGGGATGAGGGGCAGCTCGACGAAGAGATGACCCGCCACGGCTGGTTCGCCGCACGGGCGGAATCCGGCATATTGTTCGACACTCCGACCGACGAGCGCTGGGCCGCCGCTTTCAAGGCCGAAGGGATCGATCCACGGCTGCTCGCGAACGAGACAGGCGCTGCCTAGGAGCAGATATAAAGAATCCTTTATATTTGCCTTTCCGCCCGGGCGCGGCTAACGGCCGCGTCGACCGCGCCGCTGAGCGCATCACCAATTCTTCCGGAGATTTCCCAGGTGGCGACGCACGCTGAAGCACGTTTCAACGACTATGTCGTGAAGGACCTCGGCCTTGCCGATTTCGGCCGCAAGGAAATCGAGATCGCCGAGACCGAGATGCCTGGACTGATGGCGCTTCGCGAGGAGTTCGGCGCATCGAAGCCGCTGAAGGGCGCCCGGATCACCGGTTCGCTCCACATGACCATTCAGACTGCAGTGCTGATCGAAACCCTGATCGACCTTGGCGCCGAGGTTCGCTGGGCGAGCTGCAACATCTTCTCGACCCAGGACCATGCGGCGGCGGCGGTCGCTGCCCGCCACATCCCCGTCTTCGCGATCAAGGGCGAGACGCTCGAAGATTATTGGGACTATGTCTGCCGCATCTTCGATTGGGGCACCGACACCACCTGCAACATGATCCTCGACGATGGCGGCGACGCGACGATGTTCGCGCTGTGGGGCTACCGCGTGGAGAAGGGCGAAGAGCTGTTCACTCCATCGAACGAGGAAGAGGAAATCTTCGTCGCGACGCTGAAGCGTTTCCTCGACGAGCGTCCGGGATACCTCACCAGGACCGTCGAGGCGATCAAGGGCGTTTCGGAAGAGACCACCACCGGCGTCCACCGCCTTTACGACCTCGCCAGGCAGGGCAAGCTCCCGTTCCCCGCGATCAACGTCAATGACAGCGTGACCAAGTCGAAGTTCGACAACCTCTACGGCTGCCGTGAAAGCCTGGTCGATGCGATCCGCCGCGCCACCGACGTGATGCTCGCCGGCAAGGTCGCCTGCGTCGCCGGCTTCGGCGATGTCGGCAAGGGCAGC
>DASTAU010000037.1:0-3854 GCA_035712425.1 Sphingomicrobium sp. | reverse complement strand
GACGCCATGAGTTTGAAGACTTCCGGAGTGCCTTGATAGCCGTGCTCGATGGTATCGACGCCGGCGAGCGCGGCTCGGCGCATGCCCTCGGCGGTAGTCGCGTGAGCGGCGGCGAGGCGGCCAGCGTCGTGGGCGACGGCGACTCCGGCGGCCATTTCCGCCTCGGTGAGTGTGGGCCGGCTCGGCTCGCCGGGCAAATAGTGATAGTCGGCGTACATCTTGATGACGTCGGCGCCGGCCGCGATCTGGTCGCGCGCGGCTCGCGTCATTTCGTCAGCGCCGCTGACCTCCTCCGCGCCTTGAGGAATGTGCACTCCGGGCTCGAAACCTTTCGGGCCGTAGGCGCCGCGAGCGACATTGGCCTTGGTCGCGACGAGCAAGCGAGGGCCGGGGACGATGCCCTGGTTGAGGGCCTGCTTGAGGCCCACGTCGGCATAGCCCGCACCTTCGGTGCCGAGGTCGCGCTCCGTGGTGAAGCCGGCCATCAAAGTCTTCTCGGCGTGGACGACCGCGCGGGCTGTACGCAGGGCAAGGGGCTCGTGAAGGACCTGATCGTCCCACTTCGTCTCGTTGTACGGGTGCAGGAACAAGTGCGAGTGCCCCTCGATCATCCCGGGGATGAGAGTCGCTCCGGGAAGGTCGATGACCTTTGCTCCGGCGGGGGCCGCGACATTCGGGCCGACAGCAGCGATGTGATCGCCGTCGACCAGCACCGACCAGCCGGAATGCGGGTTCGGGTCGACTCCGTCGAACACCTGCGCGGGTTTGAGCAGGATCGGCTCGGCGGTGGCTGCGGTGGCGAGACTGGCGACGGCTGCGGCCATGGCGAGAAGCAAACGCATAAGAACCCTCCCCGGTTTGCCGCAGCGTAGAATCGAAACGGCCTCGCCGCCAAGGGCTGCGTTACCGGCCCATTGCGGACATCGGTTCGTCTGTTAGGCTCGCTCCCGGCGCTGGGGGGCCGGTTGCATGCATTTCCATCTGCCAAAGCCAATGCACGGCTGGCGCGCGTTCGTTGGCGAGGTGGCGATCATCGTCCTCGGCGTGTTGATCGCGCTGGGCGCCGAGCAAGCAGTTCAATCAATCGACTGGCGAGAGAAGGTCGCCGCCGCGATCGCCGATATGGACAATGAGCTCGGCTCCGGCGACGGGCCCGAAGCTTATGAGCGAGTCGCCATTCACGACTGTGTCGCCGCGCATCTCGGTCGGCTTCGGGCGTCCGTCGAACGCGGAGATCGTTCGGCGAGCCGGACGCTCATCGATCAGTTCTGGCTTCCCAACCGCACATGGGATTCGCTGGCGCGCGACGCCGCGAACACCGCGGACGTGGCGGCCCACATGCCGCATCAGCGGATGCTGCAGTACCGAATTGCTTACGAAATGGTCCCTGACATGCAGCGGCTGGCCGAGAAGGAGTTGGGCGATCTCGGGCAGTTGCGGGCGCTGCCGGCGAGCGGGGGCGAGCTCAGCGCCGAGGAGAAGCTCTCGGAAATCGGTGCAATCGAAGCGATCAAGCTCGACAACGACACGTTCGGAAGAGAATCGCGGTTTCTTCTCCTGCGGCTGAAAATGATGGATGTTCGCCTTTCGAAGCGTTTCGTAGCGCATCATGTCCGGGAAGCGCGCGCGCATTATGGCGGGTGCGTCAGCACTCCTCGGCTGCAGCAAGACTCATTCGGCCAGACGATCCTGGATTAGGATCCGTGCGGGCTCAGGCGAAGGCTAGGCGGCCACGTACCCGCCGTCGGCGAGATAGAGGCCGCCCGAGCAATAAGAGGCGGCGTCGCTGGACAGGAAGGCGACCAGCTGCGCGACCTCTTCGTTCGTTCCGTAGCGACCCATCGGCACCCGGCTTTCGACGAAGCTGCGGAAGCCGTTCGGATCGCCGCCGCCGAGCTGGTTGGCGAGAGATTGCATCATCCGGTTGTCGATAGGACCGGGCGCGACGGCGTTTACGCGGATGTTCGCGGCACCCAATTCGATGGCAGCGGTCTTCACCAGGCCGAAGACCGCGTGCTTGCTGGCCGTGTAAGCCGCCATTCCGGGGAAGCCGACCGCGCCGGCAACCGATGAAAGCGCCACGATCGCTCCGCCGCCCGCGCTTTTCATGTGCGCGGCGCCAAGCTTGATGGCGACCCAGACCCCGAGGACGTTGACGCGCAGCACCTGTTCGAACTCATCGCGGCTGAGTTGGTCTACAGGTTTTAGTGCACCTTCGATGCCGGCATTCGCGACCATGATGTCGAGCTTGCCGAAGCGCTCCAATGTCGCTGCGATGACGGCCTGCATAGCTGCCTCGTCCGCCGAGTCGCCGACAGCGGTCGCGCATTTATCGCCTTCGAGGCTTCGCGCCGTTTCGTCGAGCTTTGCACCGTCTCGGTCTGTCAGCATCGCGCTGGCTCCGAGATCGACGAAGAGCCTGGCGATCGCTGCGCCGATGGCACCGCCAGCCCCGGTGATGATGGCGACTTTATCCTCGAGGCGCTGTGGATTCCCTGCCACGGTGTCCTCCCGGCCAATCTAGACGAGATGATTTCAGCGGTTACCACAGGTCGAGGACGCGTAAGAAGACCGCGCAAATCGGAGTCAGAGAAACGGGCGAAAATGGACGTTTACGCGATCGTGAAGACTGTTCACATCCTTAGCGCAACCGTCCTTTTCGGCACCGGCCTGGGCACAGCGTTCTTTTTCTGGCGTGCCCATGCGCCCGGAAACCAAGCGGGCCGGCTCGCCGCGGTTCGAACGACGGTAACGGCGGATTGGATCTTCACGGCGCCCGCAGTGTTGCTTCAGCCGATAACCGGCGCCTTGCTGGTCGTCAGGGCCGGATTTGCGTGGAACGAGCTGTGGCTGGTCGCGACCTACATCCTCTATTTGATCGCCGGGCTGTGCTGGTTGCCGGTGGTCGCGATTCAAATCCGGATGAAGCGGATGCTCGAGCGGGAGGCGGCGGGGGAAGCGATTGACGAAGCACTTTATCGTCGCCTGTTCGGGACCTGGTTCGCGCTCGGCTGGCCTGCCTTCGGAGCGCTGGTCGTGGTCTATTTCCTGATGGTGATGAAGCCGGGCTGGTGAAGCGAGTCCTGATCCTCGGCGGCTACGGCAATTTCGGCAGCTATATCGCGCGGTCGCTCACGTCCGATTCCGGCATTCAGCTGCTCATCGGCGGCAGGTCCCACGAACGCGCCGCAGCATTTACCGCTTCGCTCCTTTCCGCCAATCCGGCCGAGGCTTTCGGGGTCGATATCACGGAAGACCTCGACAACTGCCTCCGTGAGGCCGCTCCAGACATGGTCATTCATACCGTCGGACCCTTTCAGGGGCAAAGCTACGCTGTCGCCGAAGCATGCATTCGTCATGGATGCCATTACGTGGACCTTGCAGATGGCCGGACGTTCGTTGCGGGCATCGGAACTCTCGACGAATCCGCCCACGAGGCGGATGTGCTGGTCGTTTCCGGCGCAAGCTCGGTACCGTGCCTTACAGCCGCGATCGTCGATGAGGCGCTTCCGAGGTTCAGCTGCATCGAAGAGATTGACTACGGGATCAGCGCCGCGCAGCAGACCAACCGGGGCCTGGCGACGGCCTCGTCTGTCCTCAGCTATGTCGGGCGGCCCTTCAAAACCCTTCGTGATGGTGACCCCCGGACGGTCTACGGCTGGCAGGGCCTGCACACCGAGCGCTATCCAGAATTAGGCCTCAGGCTGTTCGGATATTGCGACATCCCCGACCTTGAGCTCTTTCCACGGCGCTATCCAGCGCTGCGCACCCTCCGCTTCAGCGCGGGCCATGAGATCAAGCTGCTGCATCTCGGGACCTGGCTGCTGAGTTGGGGTGTGCGGATGGGACTATTG
>DASTAU010000036.1:0-15329 GCA_035712425.1 Sphingomicrobium sp. | reverse complement strand
ATAGACCGCCTGATAGAGATCGGATTGCTCGGTCTTGGTCGGGAGCCCGGTCGAAGGGCCTCCGCGCTGGGAGTTTACGACCACCAACGGAAGCTCGGTCATGATGGCGAGGCCGATCGCCTCCATCTTGAGCGCGATTCCCGGGCCCGACGACGAGGTGATGCCGAGCTGGCCGGCATAGCTCGCGCCGAGCGCCGCGCAGGCCGCCGCAATCTCATCCTCCGCCTGGAAGGTCGTGATCCCGAACTCCTTGAGCCGCGCGAGATGGTGGAGGAGCGGGCTCGCGGGCGTGATCGGATAGGAACCGAAGAACATCTTCAGGCCGGCGAGCTGGCAGCCCGCGACCAGCCCGAGCGCGAGCGCCTCCGCGCCCGTCACCGTGCGGTAAAGGCCAGGTTCGGCGGGCGCGGGTGCGATGTGGTGCTGCTTGAACGGCGCACCCATCTCCGCCGTTTCGCCGTATGCATGGCCCGCATTCAGCGCCGCGATATTGGCCTCGGCGAGCTCCGGGGCTTTGGCGAATTTCGCCTTGAGCCAGTCGACAATCGGCTGCCGGTCGCGGTCGAACATCCACAACGCGAGGCCCAGCGTCCACATGTTCTTGCAGCGAAGCGCTTCCTTGTTGCCGAGGCCGTAGGGCTTCACGGCGTCGAGCGTCAGCTGAGAGATGTTGAAATGGACGACCTGCCATTTGGCGAGGCTGCCGTCCTCGAGCGGGCTTTGCTCGTAGCCCGCCTTGGCGAGGTTGCGCGCCGTGAACTCGCCTTCGTCGACGATCAGAAGCCCGCCCTCGCGAACTTCCTTGGCATTGGTCTTGAGGGCCGCCGGGTTCATTGCGACCAGGACGTCCGGCTGATCGCCAGCGGTGTCGATCGCGCAGGACCCGAAATTGATCTGGAAGGCCGAGACTCCGAACGTCGTGCCCTGCGGCGCGCGGATTTCCGCCGGGAAATCGGGGAAGGTCGCGAGGTCGTTGCCGGCGAGCGCCGTCGAAAGCGTGAACTGGCCGCCGGTCAGCTGCATGCCGTCGCCGCTGTCGCCGGCAAAGCGGACGACGACGGCTTCCTGCGGCGGATGGGCGGTGGCTTCGGTTTCCGTAACGCGGTGCGAGGCTGTGGCCATGCGCTTAGTTTAAGACGGCGGGTGCCCTTTCGCCACCTTCTTCATCATCCACCTGCGGCTTTCCATTGAGAATGCGTCGAGGCACTATGGCTGTTTGGGGGCAGAGCGATGATCCTTCGCAAGCTTACGGCCAATTTGAAGACGCAGAACTGGACTGCCGTCGCCATCGACTTCCTGATCGTGGTGCTCGGCGTGTTCGTCGGCGTCCAGGCGTCGAACTGGAACCAGGCGCGGGTTGAGCGGGCGGAAACCCGGCGCCTTCTGATGCGCATCGAGCCGGAAATCGACCAGATCATCTCTTTCGCCGCCAACACCCGCGACTATTATGCAACCACCCGCCATTTCGCCGAAACGGCCTTCGCCGCCTGGCACGGCGATCCCAAGGTGAGCGACAATGACTTCGTGATCGCGGCTTATCAGGCGAGTCAAATCCACGGGCTCGGCGAATCGCAAAGCTGGGCGGCGGTGTTCGGCGCGGACCAGTTGCGCAATGTCGACGACGACCGGCTTCGCGTGCCGCTAGCGCGGCTGATGGCCTTCGATGTCCAGGCCTTGAATTCGAATGCGGTAGCTTCGCGCTACCGCGACGACGTCCGGATGGTCATTCCGGATTCCCTTCAGCAGGCGATCCGAAAATCCTGCGGCGACCGGCCATTACCCGGGGACACAACCCAGCTTGCACTTCCCCACCGCTGCCCAATCCAGCTCGATCCCGCGGCAACCAAACGCGTCGCGGCCGATCTGCGCGCACATTCAGAGCTTGCGCGCGAGCTCAGTCTCCATCTTGCGGGCGTCGACAGCTACCTCAACAGTCTGAGGAACTACGCGGAGGAAGCGCGCATCGTTCGCGACCGGCTTTCCGCCTTGAATCGCTGAATTGGGGACAAACCGATGATCCTTCGCCGTTTGACCGAAAATCTGCGATTGCAGAACTGGACCACGATCGCGATCGAATTGGTAATCGTCATCATCGGCGTGTTCATCGGCAACTCGGTCAACGATTGGAGCCAGCAGCGGGCGGCCGACCGCGAAACCAACGAATTGTTGGTGGAGCTGCGCCCCGAAATGATCCGGCAACGGCAATCGATGGAGAGCATCAGGAATTATCTTCAGATTACGGGCCGTTATGCCGACGTAGCCTTCGCCGGCTGGCGCCGCGATCCAAAAGTCAGCGATGCACAATTCGTCATCGCCGCCTACCAGGCGAGCCAGTCCTATGGCCTGAGCGCCAATGGTCAAACCTGGGCGGAGATCTTTGGCGGCGACCAGTTGCGGCGGATCAAGGATTCCGCGATCCGCACGCCGCTGCAGCGGCTGATGACCTACGATTACAGCCTTTTGTCATACGACCGGTTGAATTCGAAATATCGCAACGACGTCCGGCTGATCATTCCTAATGACATCCAGCGACAAATCCGCGCCGCGTGCGGCGACCACCTGATTCTTGATGGCAAGGGGCTCGGCTTGCCGCCAACCTGCCCGATCAACATCCCGAACGCCGATGGAGCCGCCACCGGCCTGCGCGCGCATCCCGAACTGGTCGGCGAGCTTGCCCAGCACGAGTCCCTGATTTCGACCCAGTTCACCAACGTCGACCTTGTCGAATCGCAGATCGACGAACTCGACCGTGCAATTGCGCACCTGCGCTGACGCGGCGCATCGGATGCGTTAACGCGCGACCATGAGCGAACCCGATCGTTACCGCCGCGGCGTCGGCGTGATGCTGCTAAATTCGGACGGCAAGGTGTGGGTTGGCGCGCGCATCGATAATACCGACGAAGCGTGGCAGATGCCTCAAGGCGGGATCGACAAGGGCGAAGAGCCGTGGGCGACCGCGCTTCGCGAGCTGGAGGAAGAGACGGGGATTCCGCCGCATCTCGTGGAGCGTGTCGCGACCTGCCCGGAGCGGTTGAAATACGAGCTACCCGATGCGCTTCGGGGTAAGCTGTGGAAAGGCAAATATGTCGGCCAGGACCAGGACTGGTACCTGGCGCGCTTCCTCGGAAGCGATAGCGACGTGAACATCCACACCAAACACCCCGAATTCCGTCAATGGAAATGGGTCCAGCCCCGCCAGATTCCGGAACTGATCGTGCCATTCAAGCGCGACCTGTATCGGCGGTTGTTGAGCGAATTCGCGAAGTATCTTTGAGCTAAATCCGGCGGCGGCCGTCGGCGGTAAAATAGCCGATACCTCCGCCCACCACCGCGCCCACGATCGGTCCGACGAACGGCAACGGAATGGCGATCAGCGCGCCTATCACGGCTGCGATTGCAGTCCGCTTCGCAACAGGATTTTCGAACATCGGCATCACTCCTCTTACGTGTATTATAAGAACAATACACTTCGGGTTCAAGCCGTTGGCGAATTAACGAGGCATTAGAATCGCTTATTCATCTGCGCTGCGCTTGCAGGTTAACGCGCTTCGGCGCACAAAGGCCGCGCTTTGGGGGTGAAGCGTGGCTCGGATTTTTCTCAGCTATGCAAGGGATGACGTCGACGCGGCCAGGCAACTGGCCGGCTGCGTTTCCGACGCCGGCCATGACGTCTGGTGGGACAGGCACCTTCATGGAGGCTCCCGCTTCGCGACCGAAATCGAGCAGGCGCTGAAGGATGCCGAAGCCGTGGTGGTGCTGTGGTCCGTCCATTCGCTCGGCTCGGCTTGGGTGCAGGACGAGGCCGCCGAGGGACGTGATAGCGGACGGCTCGTTCCGGTGTCGCTCGGATCGGCGAAACCGCCGCTCGGTTTCCGCCAATTTCAGACCATCGACCTTGGAGGTTGGGACGGCAGCGGGGCGCCGGAAGCTCTCGACGACCTTCTCGAAGCGATCGCGCGGACTTGCGGCTCCGCGGCACGGACCGAAAGCGGCGGCCGGCCGGACAAGGCTTCGGAAAAGCAAAAGAAGCCATCGGTCTGTGTCCTCCCGTTCATCAACATGAGCGGCGAGGCGGAGCAGGAATATTTCAGCGACGGCATCAGCGAGGACATCATCACCGACCTTTCCAAGGTCTCAGCGCTGTCCGTCGTCGCGCGCAACACGGCCTTCACCTTCAAGGGCCAATCGGTCGATGTAAAGGAAGTCGCGAAAACGCTCGGCGTCACCTACGTCCTCGAAGGCAGCGTCCGCAAAGCGGGCAACCGCGTCCGGATCACCGCGCAGTTGATCGACGGGAAGGAAGGCGACCACGTCTGGGCCGACCGTTACGACCGGGACCTCGACGACATCTTCGAAATCCAGGACGAAATTTCGAAGGCAATCGTCGAAGCGCTTCGGGTCAAGCTCCTGCCCGAAGAGAAACAGGCGATCGAGCAGCGCGGCACCAACAACGTCGAGGCTTACAATCTTTACCTGATGGCGCGGCAGCAATGGGTCAGCGGCAATTTCGGCGACCCTCGCCGCGACGAGGCGATCGTTCGCGTATGCACTCAGGCGACTCGGCTGGACCCGGATTATGCGCAGGCCTGGGCGTTAATGGCCCTCGCCCAGGCGGAACTTCGCTTCGTCCATGGCAGGGACGAGAATGCGCTTCCCGCGGCCGACCGGGCTCTGGAGCTCAATTCCGACCTCCCCGAAGCGCACTGCATCAAGGCGCGTTATCTTGAGGAAGAGGGCAAGGCCGACGAAGCCGAAAAGCAGATCAGGACCGCGCTGAAGCTCGATCCAGACTCGTGGGAGGTCAATCGCGAAGCGGCGCGCATGCTGTTCCGGCGCGGTCACACGCGGGATGCGATTCCCTTCTTCGGCAAAGCCGCCGCGCTCATGGAGACCGACTGGCACAATCCTTTGATGCTGACCACCTGTTACAACGCGACGGGCGAGGAAGCAGGATTGCGCGACGCCGCCAGGATGGTCGTCGAGCGGGCCGAACGGGCAGTCGCGAAGGAGGCGACCAATGGCCAAGCCCTTGCCGCTGGAGCGAACGCCCTGATCATCCTCGGCGAGGAGGAGCGAGGCCTCGATTGGAGCCGGCGGGCGCGGCTCCTCGACCCGGATAATTTGATCATGTGCTACAATCTGGCGTGCGCCCTCGCCACGCGGATGGGGAGTGTCCACGACGCCATCGATGCGCTCGAGCCGTTCCTCGAGGGCGTGAAGACGGCGCAGAATATCCGCCACCTCGAAGCCGATCCTGACCTGGACCCTTTGCGGGGCGATCCACGATACAAGGAATTGCTCGCCTCGGCGAAGCAGCGCCTGGGAATGGCCGCGGCCTGAGCGATGGCTGACACGCGCGACGTTTTCATTTCCTACGCCCGGTCGAGCGAGGAGGACGCGCATCGGATCGCTCAGTCCTTGCGGCAGGAAGGATTCAGCGTCTGGCGCGACGACGAACTTCCGGCGCACCGATCCTATTCCGACGTCATCGAGGAGCGGCTCAAGTCAGCCAAGGCGGTCGTGGTGCTGTGGAGCGCCGAATCCGCGAAATCGCACTGGGTACGGGCCGAGGCCAATACAGCGCTCGAGGGCGGCACGCTCGTCCAGGCGATGCTCGACGGCACCATTCCCCCGATGCCGTTCAACCAGATCCAGTGCGCGGATCTCAAGGACTGGGATGGGGATACGGGGTCGTCGGGTTGGCAGAAGCTGCAAGGCAGCGTCGCCTCACTGATCGGTAAGGAGGATGAGGAAGCAGAAACGGCGGCTTCCGATGCTTCGCCGGAAACGGCCGATCGGCTGTCGATTTGCGTACTGCCATTCGCGAACATGAGCGGAGAGGCAGAACAGGAATATTTCAGCGACGGCATCAGCGAGGACATCATCACGGACCTGTCGAACGTGTCCGCGCTCTCCGTCGTCGCGCGGAACACGTCGTTCACGTTCAAGGGCGAGTCACTCGACGTAAAGGAAGTCGCCCAAAAGCTCGGCGTCACCCATGTTCTCGAAGGCAGCGTCCGCAAGGCCGGCAACCGGGTGCGGATCACCGCGCAGCTCATCGACGGCGCAAAGGGCGATCACGTCTGGGCCGCGCGCTTCGACCGGGATTTGACGGATATTTTCGAGATCCAGGACGAGATCTCGAAGGCGATCGTCGAGGCGTTGAAAGTGAAGCTATTACCCGCCGAAAAGAAGGCGATCGAAACCAGGGGCACCAACAGCGTCGAGGCTTACAACCTTTATCTCATGGCTCGCCAGCAGATGGTGGAGGGTTCGTTCGGAGACCCGCGCCGGGACGAGACGATCGTCCGTATCTGTCAGCAGGCGACGACGATCGACCCCGATTACTCGGAGGCGTGGGCACTAATGGCCTTTGCCCAGTCGGAGCTGCGCTTCTGGCACGGCCGCGACGTGCATGCCCTGCCCGCAGCCGAGCGAGCGCTTTCGATCAACCCCGATCTCGCCGAGGTCCGGTGCGTCAAGGCGCGTTACCTGGAAGAGGAGGGCAAACAGGAAGAGGCCGACCGCGAGATCGAGGGAGCGCTCAAACTCAATCCGGAATCGTGGGAAGTGAACCGCGAAGCCGCCCGGATGAATTTCCGGGCTGGCCGGGTGCGCGAGGCGGTGCCGTTCTTCGAAAAGGCGGCGGCGCTGATGGACAGCGACTGGCACAACGCCTCGATGTTGATGACCTGCTACCACGGGCCGGGCGACGAAAAGAAGCTGGAACGCGTGGCGCGCATGACGCTTGACCGCGCTCAGGCAGCGCTTGCTCGCGATCCGACAAACGGGACCGCCATCGCCGTTGGCGCCTCGGCCTTGGCGCGGCTCGGAGAAGCGGACCGGGCCAAGGAATGGATTCAGCGGGGCCTGTTCCTCGATCCGAACAACCTCTCCATGCGATACAATCTGGCTTGCGCGCTGGTCATGGAGCTTCACGATCAGGAGGCCGCCCTGGAGGTCCTCGAGCAGTTTTTCGACGAGGTGAAGAGCCCGATCCACGTCAAGCATATCGAGGCCGATCCGGACATGGATCAAATCCGTGACCATCCCCGCTTTCATGCCAAGCTCTCCGAGGCGAAGCGGCGATTGGGATTGGCGGAAGCCACTGCCGATGCCTGACACCCGCGACGTCTTCATTTCCTACGCCCGACCGAGCGAGGAGCAGGCGCAGCGCATCGCCGAGGCACTGCGCGGCGGCGGGTTTAGCGTCTGGCGGGACGACGAGCTTCCGGCGCACCGCGCTTATTCCGACGTTATCGAGGAGCGGCTGAAATCGGCGAAGGCCGTGGTTGTCCTGTGGTCCGCGGAATCCGGAAAGTCGCATTGGGTCAGGGCGGAGGCGGACAGCGCGCGCGAAGCCGGAACGCTCGTGCAGGCGACGCTCGACAGCGCTTTGCCTCCAATGCCGTTCAACCAAATCCAGTGCGCCGATCTCAACGGCTGGGACGGAGACACGAGTTCGCCCGGCTGGCACAAATTGGAGAGCAGCGTCGCGACACTCGTGCGGGGAACGGCGGACGAAGGTTCGTCGGCCGCACGCGCAGCGTCACCGGCTCAGAAGGTCCGCGCTTCAATCTGCGTCCTCCCGTTCGTGAACATGAGTGGGGAACCCGAGCAGGAATATTTCAGCGACGGGATCAGCGAGGACATCACCACTGACCTGTCGAAGATTTCGGCTTTGGAGGTGGTCGCGCGAAACACCGCCTTCAGCTTCAAGGGCCAGAATCCGGATGTGCAGGAAGTGGCAAAGCAGCTGGGTGTCAGCCACGTGCTCGAAGGGAGCGTTCGCAAGGCGGGAAACCGCATCCGGATCAATGCCCAGCTGATCGACGGGAGTACCGGAAAGCATCTGTGGGCCGACCGCTTCGATCGCGATCTCACCGACATCTTCGAAATCCAGGACGAGATTTCCAAGGCGATCGTCGATGCGCTGAAGGTGAAGCTGCTGCCGACCGAAAAGAAGGCGATCGAGAGCCGCGGCACGTCGAATGTCGAGGCCTACAACCTATACCTGATGGCGCGGCAGCAATGGATCCAGGGCTCCTATGGGGACCTGCGCCGCGACAAGGCCATTCTCCGATTCTGCAAGCAGGCGGTCGAACTCGACCCCGATTATGCGCAAGCCTGGGCGCTGATGGGCCTCGCGCAACTTGAATTACGCTTTGTTCATGGCCTCGACGAAAACGGGCTGCCCGCGGCGGAACGCGCGCTGGAGATCAACCCCGACCTTCCCGAAGCGCATTGCATCAAGGCCCGGTACCTCGAGGAAGACGGGCGGCCGAAGGACGCGGAGCAGCAAATCCAGCATGCGCTCAAGCTCGATGCCAATTCCTGGGAGGTGAATCGCGAGGCGGCGCGAATTCTGTTCCGCTCGGGTCGCGTGCCTGAATCGATCCCGTTCTTCGAAAAGGCCGCCGCGCTAATGGACACGGATTGGCGCAACGCGGCGATGCTCGTCTGTTGCTACAATAGCGTCGGCGACGCAGCGAATGCGCAAAAGTCCGCCCATACGGCCGTCGCGCGCGTCGAAGCAGTCATCGCGAGCGATCCGACAAACTGTTCGGCGCTTGCCATGGGCTCGGGGGCGCTGGCGGCTTTGGGTGAACAGGAGCGCGCTCGCGACTGGGCCCGGCGCGCCTTGCTCCTCGATCCGGACAATTTGCTCGGCCGGTACAATATCGCCTGCGCGCTCGCGCACGACCTCGATGACCCGGAGGGAGCGATCGAGGCCTTGCAGCCATATTTCGAGATCACGAGCAGCACGACTGAAATTCGTCACGCGGAGGCCGACCCGGATCTCGACCGGATTCGCGACGATCCGCGTTTCAAGGCGATGCTCGGCGCGGCGAAGCAGCGGCTCGGGATGGCGATCGCCGCCGAATAAATCTGACTCAAGCCGCGGTGTGGCGTTCCCCGAATGGCGCGGCTAGGAGCCGTGCGATGGGGGATTTGTCGTCCAGCGAACGCGACGCCGTCGAGCGTGCCGCAGCCGAACCGATGCTCGACCAGGTGCTCGCCTGGGCGGCCGTCAACAGCGGTTCGCGCAACCTCACGGGACTCGAGCGCATGGCGGACTTGCTGGCGGACGCATTCGCGGCGCTGCCGGGCGTCCTGCGCCTTGAAAATGCGGGAGCCGTCGAAGCGGTCGATCCCACCGGAAAGACGGTGCAGCTGAGACACGGCCGCCACCTTCACCTGACGGTACGCCCAACCGCGCCGTTGCAGCTGCTCTTCACCGGCCACATGGACACGGTCTTCGGACCTGACCACGCGTTCCAGCAGACCCGCTGGCTCGAAGACGGGGTCCTCAATGGTCCTGGCGTTGCCGACATGAAGGGCGGGATTTCGGTGATGCTCGCCGCGCTCAAAGCCGTTGAGAGAAGCCCGACTGCGGACCGGATTGGGTACGAGGTCGTGATCAACAGCGACGAGGAGGTTGGGTCTCTGGCCTCGGCTCCGCTGCTGGCGCAGGCGGCTCGCGGAAAGCGGGCAGCGCTGACCTACGAACCCGCCGCTCTTCCAGACGGGACGCTCGCAGGCGCTCGACCCGGAAGCGGCAATTTCGCGATCGTGGTGCGCGGCCGGTCGGCGCATGCTGGCCGCAATCCCGAGGATGGCCGCAATGCGCTCCTCGCCGCCGCTGACCTTGCGCTGCGGCTCGATGCGATGAGACGCGATGGACTGACGGTGAACCCTTCGCGGATCGAGGGCGGCAGCCCGAGTAACGTAGTCCCCGACCTCGCAATTCTGCGAGTCAACATGCGGCCGAGGACTCCCGAGATCGAGGCCGCGGCCAAGCGCGAAATCGATGACCTGGTCGCGGCAGTGACCGCCGAGCGTGAGGTCGAGATCAAGCTCAGCGGGGGCTTCGGCCGACCGCCCAAGCCGCTTTCGCCCGAGGCGGAGGCCCTGTTTGGTCTCGTGAAACGCGCCGGCGCCGATCTCGGCCAGACCATCGCGTGGCAGCCTTCGGGCGGAGTTTGCGATGGCAACAATATCGCCGCTTGCGGCGTGCCCGTTGTCGACACGATGGGCGTGCGCGGTGGCAAGATCCACAGCATGGAGGAATTTCTGATTACCGAAAGCCTGGGCGAGCGCGCGGCCTTGTCCGCCCTCACCGTCCTCCGTCTTTTGATGGAGGCGGCATGAGCTATCGCGTTCGGCCGGCGACCGGCGACGACTATAAAGCGATCTACCAGATGGCGAAGCTGACTGGTGGCGGGTTCACCAACCTGCCGCCGGATCGCGCGACCCTGGTTTCCAAGCTCGAGCGATCGGACAAGAGCTTCTCGCGGAAGCAGAACAGCCAGGCGGCCGATCTTTACGTGTTCGTTCTGGAAGACCCGAAGTCCGGGAAGATCCGGGGCACGTGCCAGGTGTTCGGCCAGGTAGGCGTGATCCAGCCCTTCTATTCCTACCATATCAGCACGCTGACCCAGACCAGCCCCGAGCTCGGCAAGACGTTTCGCAACCAGCGCCTGTCGCTGACCACCGACCTTGAGGGGTGCTCAGAGGTAGGCGGACTGTTCCTGCATCCGGAAATGCGCGCGGCCGGCCTCGGAGGCCTCCTCGCCCGAAGCCGCTATCTCTTCATGAAGTTGCATCGCGCCAGGTTTGGCGACCGAACGCTGGCCGAGCTTCGCGGGGTGATGGACGAGGCAGGCCATGCTCCCTTCTGGGATGCGCTCGCCGGTAAGTTCTTCGGCATGAGCTTCCCCGAGGCGGATGAATTCAATGCGGTGCACGGAACGCAGTTCATTGCCGACCTGATGCCGCGATCGCCCATCTATCTCGCTCTTCTGACCGAGGAAGCGAAAGCGGTCATCGGCCAGCCTCACCCGAGCGGCCGGGCGGCGCTCCGGATGCTCGAGCACGAGGGATTCCTGTTCGACCGATATGTCGACATTTTCGACGGCGGGCCCACGGTGACCGCGCGCACCGACGATATTCGCACGATACGCGAGGGGCGCGAGGAGAAGATCGCCGAGATCGGCGAAGGCGGGACCCAGAAGGTCCTCGCCGCTTCTGGCCGGCTAAAGGATTTCAGGGCCTGTTGCGCCTCCATCAAGAAGCTGCCGAGAAAGGGCATCATGATCGACCGGCAAGCCGCCGAGCTCCTCGAGGTCGGCATCGGCGACAGCATCGTGGCGGTGGCGAAATGACATTTCGCGAAATCAATTTCGACGGGATCGTCGGCCCAACGCACAATTATGCGGGGCTCAGCTTCGGCAATGTCGCGTCGATGGGCCATGCGGGCCAGGTTTCGCAGCCGCGCGCGGCCGCGCTCCAGGGCGTTGAGAAGATGCGGTCAAACCTGAAGCTCGGCCTCGCGCAGGGGGTTTTCGTGCCGCACCTTCGCCCCAACCGGCGATGGTTGATGAAGCTCGGAACGACGATCGAGGAAGCTGAACCGGTCATCGCCGCCAATGCCATGTCGGCTTCGGCGATGTGGGCGGCCAATGCGGCCACGGTCTCTCCCGCTCCGGACTCCGCCGACGGCAAGTGCCACCTCACGCCCGCCAATCTCAGGACCATGCCGCATCGAAGCCACGAATGGCGGCAGACCTTGCAACAATTGCTCATCGCCTTTCGGGATACCGCCCATTTTCAGGTTCACGCGGCGGTCCCCGCTGCTTTCGGGGACGAAGGCGCGGCCAATCACATGCGGCTGACGCCGAGTCACGAAAAGCCCGGCGTCGAGATTTTCGTTTATGGAGTGTCCGGCGGAGCCTTCCCCGCGCGCCAGCATGTCGAAGCTTCGAAGGCTGTCGCTCGAATGCACCTGCTCGACTCCGACCGGGCTCTGTTTGTCGAGCAGTCGGAAGAAGCGATCGCTGCGGGCGCCTTCCACAACGACGTCGTTGCCGTCGCAAACGAACGGGTCCTTTTCGCGCACGAGCAGGCCTTCGCCGACAAGCAACCGCTACTCGATGCCTGCGCTCGGCACGTCCCTGGGTTTGAATATGTCGAGGTAGCGGCATCGGAGGTGCCGCTTGCGGACGCGGTGAAATCCTACCTCTTCAATGCGCAGCTGGTCACTCTTCCGGGCGGAGAGATGACCCTCATCGTTCCTGGTGAGGTCAAAGAGACAGCATCCGTTTGGCGCTGGATCGAGCAGCACGTTGCCGGAAACGGACCGATCCGCCGCGTCGAGGTCGT
Source organism: Sphingomicrobium sp. (assembly GCA_035712425.1). Lineage (GTDB taxonomy): Bacteria > Pseudomonadota > Alphaproteobacteria > Sphingomonadales > Sphingomonadaceae > Sphingomicrobium. The sequence continues at coordinate 3,167 of DASTAU010000036.1, read as the reverse complement.
CGACGTCCGCCAATCGATGGCGAACGGCGGCGGCCCGGCCTGCCTGCGGCTGCGCGTGGTCGCCGATCCTGACACTGTCGACCCGCGATTCCTGGTCGATGAAGCAAAGCTGGACGGCATCGCCGATGTGATCAGCAAGCATTGGCCGGAGCAGATTCATTCGAGCGAGCTCCAGGCGCCGGCGCTGATTGACGATGTCGAGAATGCACGCGCGATGCTGCTCGAAACGCTTCGTCTGACCGACCCGGCCTGACTTGAGTCCCGTAGTGGGACGAAACCCGAAGTCTTACCGTCACTTTAACCCTGTTCTTTAGCATCCAATCGGCGCAAAACTGCGGCTCGGACGTTCAGGCGTTAATGAATCGGATGCTCAAGAAGATCGGCAGGCTCTTCATCATCAAGACGCGCTTCGAAGCGTGGCTTGTGATCTATGCAATCGCGCTCGGCGCGGTGGAGCGCGGCCGGGTCTACCTTCATACATATCCGGGCTGGGGCGGCTGGATGCTCGCGGTCGCCTGCACCGGCGTCGTGTTCCTCGCCGGGGGAAAGCTGCTCGATTCCGTAACTCCCGGACGGCTGGCGGTGGCGCCGGGATCCTATCGCGCGCCGCTACGGCGCCGCACCTTCACTGGTCGTAATCGACCCACGCGCCTGCAGAATCGTCGCGCTTCAGAGTCACGGATTTCACGTCGCAGAGATTAACGTCGGCCCAGGTGACCGGACCCTGGCCCGCGACGTTGGCGCGAATGTCGAACGCACAATCGGGATCCTTGAAGTCGATCGGCGACCGGGCCCCGGCCGACGGAGCATCGCCGAGCTTCTTCCATTCCTGAGTGCCCGCGCGGCGGATCGACAATTCCGCAAGCGCCTTGCCCGTCCCGTTCACCAGCGTGAACTTCGCGGCTCCGGCGAATGCCGGTGAAGCGCAGGCGAGGAGCAAGAGGGCGGGGACGGTCTTACGCATCGCGGCGACCATAGCTGGCCGCCGCGAGTCGGGAAACAGACTTTTGACTATTTTTGCGGCGCTTAGGCCGCGTTGAGCTCCGCGTAGCTCGGGCGCTTGCCGCTCCAGAAAACGGGGGCGGCCGCGGGACCCTGCGTCGCTGCTTCCCTCAACGGAAGCGCGGTCGAGCAGAAGGCGCATTCTGCCGACAGCCGGCCGATCAGCCAGTGCGTGCGGCCGCAACCGGGGCAGTGATTCACTTCGCCATCGTGATAGACGGCGTGATAGCCCCGGGCATTCGGATTGAAATAATTGCGGCGGGACTCGATCGAACTCAGCATGGTGCTTTCCTTCGAAACCATTTGCTCGGCTCAACGAGCGGCGAGTCGTTAGGTTTCAGGATGATCTGCTTCTCGTCGCATCGTGTCATCGTGGAGCAGTCCGGCTGTTCCAGCATGGGACATGATCCCCTCTGAACCTGCTTCGATACGCCTTCGGCGCGGAGCCCTGTGGATATTAACCACCTCTTAGGCAATTCGGGTGGATGGTCCCGAGGTTCTCTAGCGGAGGGGGGACCAAGTGGAGTCGAACGAGCGTTATTATCGGCGTCGGGCGGTCGAGGAACGGATGGCTGCTCAGCGCGCGGTGAGTGAAACAGCAAAAGCGTGGCACGCCAAACTAGCCGAAGACTTTGCGCAACGGGCCAGCGCGGCCGCTCCGGCCTGCGCGGCAACAGTGACCGCTTAACCTTCGACAGTTGATTTGAGGCCGGTCACAGCGCCAACAAGGCGCGTGGAGGACTGGGAACAGTTTTTCCAGGAAAAGAGCCGCCGCCGGTTCGACAAGGACCGGCGCTTTCGTCGTACGCGAGGCGTCGAGCTCATCGTCGGCGCGGCCTTGACCGCCGCCGTCATCGTCGCGGCGATCATGGGCCTCAGTCTTTTCGACTAATGAACCTTGGCGACGGCTTCCTCGAGCATTTGAACAACGTTCCTGCCGCCGCGATGGAACGCCTCTCGCTTCCAGCCAGCACCGGTCAGTCGCTGGAGCGCCATGAAAGCCGCAAAACCTTCGCGCTGCGACCACCACCGATCATTCCTGAAGCCGGGCAGGACGTCGGACGGCTGAACCTTGCCACCGTGCGGATCGACTTCCCAGCTGTAAGCGAGCCATTGGCCCGATCCCTCGAGCGTCAGCCAAAGCGCTTCCGCTTCCGCCTGGTATGAATCCTTGCCGGTATACCAGCGCGCCTGGCGCGCCTTCATCATGTCGAGCGCTGAGCGAACCAGCCGCGCCGCCTCCGCCCGGCTCTTCGCCTGTGAAGCATTGAAGAGCAGCAAGGATTCGCGTTCGACCGACGCGGTGAATTCGGGATTCTTGCCGAACGCTTCCTGGATGCTGTCGTCGCTAAAGCTGTCGGGCAAATGATTGCGCTCGGCGATCCTTCCGATTTCCTTCCCGTAGGTCGGCATCTGCGCGACGTGAGTGCCTTCGTGGAGCATCACCGCGGTCATCAGATTTTCGAGCGTGGTCCCCTTCCCGTCCTTGCCGCCGGCTCGCCACACGCTGGGGGTCGACATGACGAAGAAATTGCCTGTCTTCGGATCTGATCCGGCGAAAGAGGTCACGGTGACTGGGATCTTGTTTCCATCCGGGAGCTGGATCTGGCCCCCGTGAGGCCTGGCAGTCCAGACGCCCGGGCCGCCGTTCATCGCCGTCGTGCTCGTGACGACACAATCCTTGTCGAAGACGATCGCTTCGATCTTCTTCACGTGGCCGATGCCGCTGAGATGCGTTGAAGCGTAATCCCAGGCGCGCATCGACTGATCCAGCCATGCCTGATCGCCTTTCGAGAGATGGCATGCCGACGCAGGTGCGCCGACCGCGATCAACGCCGAGACGATACTTGCCAGCATCGGGCGGTCGTAGCGGGTTGCGCCGGGCGGTTCATCCCCCTATGTCGCGCCCCTGCCGTTTTCAGGCACCCGCGCGCCCGTAGCTCAGCTGGATAGAGCACCAGACTACGAATCTGGGGGTCAGAGGTTCGAATCCTTTCGGGCGCGCCATTCCCCACGTCGCGCTATCAATTGCCCGAAGGACGACGTGCGCTAATCTCGCGCTCAAGGTCGCTCATGAGCTCGCGGGTCTTGAACGACGCCATGGCCCCATGTTCCGCCTTGGCGGCACATACGAGGCTATTCCAATGATCGACTGTATCAGGATG
>DASTAU010000035.1:0-4867 GCA_035712425.1 Sphingomicrobium sp. | reverse complement strand
GGCGCGTCGTTTACGCTGCGCCATATGCGCGACCTCGGTGTCGGGATCAATCGAGCCCAGCTGCAGCACCATTTCGCGGATGTACCTGTCTACAACGGCTGCCTCACCCGGGACATTAAGCCGCTGATCGACGTCACGCCGCCGACCTCCCCTACGGAAGCGAGGAGCTAGCCACTTCTGATCAGGCCGACGGCCTGGTCCCGCTCGAACAAATACAGGCAGATGCGCGCGGCTTGACCCCGCTCCCCGGTAAGGCCGCCGTCGCGGTCGAGCAGCAGTAACGCGTCGCTCTGCGCGACCGGCGCCAGTTCCGCCACGTCCTGCGCGCTGGCGACACGGAAGGCCTCCTCCCCCGACTGGCGCGTGCCGAGGATTTCGCCCGGTCCGCGCAAGCGTAAATCCTCCTCCGCGATCCGAAAGCCGTCGCTGGTCTCGCGCATTAGTGACAGCCGCGCGCGACCGACCTCGGTCAGCTTCTGCCCCCTGATCAAAAGGCAGGTGCTCTTGCCCTCGCCCCTGCCGACGCGGCCGCGGAGCTGGTGAAGCTGCGCGAGCCCGAAGCGGTCGGCGCCTTCGACGATCATCAGCGTCGCATTGGGCACGTCGACGCCGACCTCGATCACCGTCGTTGCGACCAGCACCGCGAGCTCGCCCGACGCAAAGCGCGCCATGACCGCGTCCTTGTCCGCGCCCTTCATGCGTCCGTGGACCAACCCGACCTTGTCCTCGCCGAAGCGCAGCTTGAGGATGCGCGCCCGCTCCTCCGCGGCAGCAGCGTCGGATTTCTCGCTCTCCTCGACCAGTGGGCAAACCCAATAAGCCTGCCCGCCGCCCGCGATGTGCCGGCCAACGCCGTCGACGACGTCCGGCAGCTTCTCCTCGCTGATCACGCGCGTTTCGACGGGGGTCCGGCCCGGCGGCATCTCGTCGATACGACTGACGTCCATCTCGCCATATTGAGTGAGCGTCAGGGTTCGCGGAATCGGCGTCGCGGTCATCACCAGCAGGTGCGGCGGATGTTCGGCCTTGGACGCGAGAAGCAGCCGCTGTGAAACGCCGAAGCGATGTTGTTCGTCGATCACGGCGAGGCCGAGCTGTTTGTAGGCGACCTTCTCCTGGAAGATCGCGTGCGTACCGACGAGGATATCGATCGAGCCATCGGCCAAGCCCATCAGCACGCTATCGCGCGCCTTGCCCTTTTCACGACCGGTGAGGATGGCGACGCGGACTCCGATGCTGTCGAGTTGGGTCAGCAGGGTGGCATGATGCTGGCGCGCCAGAATTTCGGTCGGAGCCAGCAGCGCCGCTTGCGCCCGGCTCTCGACCGCGCTCAGCATTGCCGCCGTCGCAACGAGCGTCTTGCCGGAGCCGACGTCGCCCTGAAGCAGGCGAAGCATCGGCAAATCCTGCGCCATGTCCCCGCGAATTTCGCGAATCACTCGGCGCTGCGCATCGGTCAGTTGGTATGGGAGCTTCAGCTGCCGGATCAGCTCACCGGTGCCCGGAAGCGACTTCGTTCGGTGGCGGCGCTGCGATTGGCGAAGCAGGAGCAGAGCGAGCTGGTTGGCGAAAATCTCATCGTAAGCGAGCCGGCGACGCGCTCCTTCGGCGCCTGGCTCGCGATGCGCGAGCGCCAGCGATGCCCGCCAGTCGGCCCAGCTCTCGCGCGAAAGAAGGCTGGGCTCGATCCATTCGGGAAGCTCCGGGGCGCGTTCGAGGGCTTCGCGGACCAGCTCGCCCGCGCGGCGGTTCGTCAGGCCTTCGGTCAGGGGATAGACCGGCTCGCGGATAAGCGGCGGCGGGCCTTTGCCCGGCTCTGCAACCTCCGGATGGATGATCTGCCACTCGTCGCCATATTGTTCGAGCTTCCCCGAAACGATCCGCTTGTGGCCCATCGGCAGCGTCCGCTTCGCCCAGCCGGGATTGTTGAAGTAGACGAGACTGATCGCGTTGCCGTCGCTGTCGCTCGCGAAGATGCGGGTAGGGCCGCGTCCCGACCGGTTCTCACGCGAATCGAATGGGGTCAGCTCGAGAATGACGTTGCGGCCGAGCAGAGTCGCGCTTGCGGCAGGGGCCTTGATCCGTTCGATCGACCCGCTCGGCAAATGGTAGAGCAGCTCGGTCAGGCGGTGGATTCCGAGCTTCTTCAGAAGCTTGGCGACCTGCGGTCCGACGCCCTTCAGCGCTTCCACCTCGGTGAACAGCGGGTTGAGGATTTCGGGCCGCATGATTGATTGTTAGCGCCTCCTCCGGCGCTCGCAATGACGAGTGAAGCTGATTACATGGCGGTCATGCCTTCCGATCCGGACCTGAAGCGCCTCGCCTGGCGCGCGCATCATCGTGGCACGAGGGAAGCCGACATGCTGATCGGCGGCTTCTTCGACGCGCATCACGGCGCGTGGGGAGCGGATGACTGCGCGCTCTTCGAAACGATGCTGGAAGAGCAGGACGTGGACATCATGGCCTGGGCGCACGGAACCGCCGACCCGCCCGAACGGTTCGCGGGTCCCATGGTCGATGCCCTGAAGAAGCTCGATTACATTCAGGTCGAACGATGACCGAGCCGCTCCAGCGCGTGCTCCGGGCGGATGAGCCGCTCACGCTCGCCGGCGTGCCGACCGGTTTTCTGCCGTGGCTGGCTGCCGATCTCGCGCGCGCCGCTCATGGAAGGAGCGTCGGCGGACGCGCGGTCGTGATCGTCGCTGACGAGGCCGCGTTGCGCGCCTTGGCCGAGACCGTTCCGCTGTTCGCTCCGGAAGTCGAGGTGCTGACGCTTCCCGGCTGGGATTGCCTTCCATACGACCGCGCGTCCCCTGCCCTGCGCGTCATGGCCGAGCGCCTGGCAACGCTCAGCGCGCTACAGGAGAAGCCTGGCAAGCCGCAGCTGTTGGTCGCGACTGCAAGCGCGGCTACGCAGCGCATGCTGACTCCATTCCGCATTCGCCAGCTCACCCGCCGGATAGCCGAGGGCGAGCGCATCGAACGCGAAACATTGGTCGAGCAGCTCAATTCGCTCGGCTACGAGCGGGTCGAGACCGTCGCTGAACATGGCGAATATGCGGTCCGCGGCTCGCTCATCGACCTGTTCCCCGCCGGGGAGGAGCTGGCGCTCCGCCTCGATTTCTTCGGCGACGAGATCGATAGTCTTCGCCGCTTCGATCCCGCCGACCAGCGCTCGACCGACAAGGCCAAGGGCTTCACCTTGATGCCCGCGTCCGAAGCATTGCTGAACGCCGAAAGCATCAAACGCTTCCGCTCGGGTTACCGCGAGAAGTTCGGCGCCACCGCAACCCAGGACCCGCTTTACCAGGCGCTGTCCGAGGGACGGCGAATGTCCGGTATGGAGCATTGGCTTCCTCTACTCGAGGAGCGGCTGGAAACGCTCTTCGATCATCTGGGAGAGAACGATCTCGTGATCCGCGACGCTGCAGCGGACCAAGCGGTCGGCGGCCGGCGCGAGGCGATCGACGATTATTACCAGAACCGCGTCCGCGCGATGGAAGGCGAACCCGGAAGCTATCGCCCGCTGGAGCCGCACGCGCTCTATCTTTCGAAAAAGGAATGGGAAGGCTTCGAGGCGGACCGGCCAATTCATCTTGCCTCGCCTTTCCACGAGCCGGAATCTGCGCGGATCATTGATTTCGCGGTCGACCCGGCGCGCGATTTTGCGCCGGAACGGGCGCAGCAGGCCAATGTTTACGAGGCGGTTGCGAAGCACGTCGGCGAGCTTCGCAAGTCAGGACGCAAGGTCGTGCTCGCCAGCTATACGCGCGGCGCTCGCGACCGTCTTGGCGGGCTGCTCGAGGAGAACGGCCTCAAGGCCCACAAGGACGCCGAGAGCTGGCAGGAAGCGCTCGGCTCAAGGACGCAGCCGAGCCTGCTCGTCCTTCCTCTCGATCACGGTTTCACCACGCCCGACGTCGCCGTCCTCACCGAGCAGGACATGCTCGGCGACCGTCTCGTCCGCCGGCGGAAGAAGCGCCGGGCGGCCGCTGCCTTCCTCGAAGAGCTGGCGACGCTTTCCCCCGGCGACCTCGTCGTCCACGCCGATCACGGCATCGGCCGTTACGAGGGCCTGACCCAGATACCGGTCAGTCGGGTACCGCACGACTGCGTGGCGCTCGAATATGCGCGCGGCGACAAGCTTTACGTCCCCGTCGAGAATATCGAATTGCTGTCGCGCTACGGCAGCGAAAGCGATGGCGTGTCGCTCGACAGCCTCGGCGGCGAAGCATGGCAACGCCGCAAGGCGCGGATGAAAGAGCGGATCCGCGCGATTGCGGGTGAGCTCATCAAGCTGGCGGCTCTCCGCGCGACCCGGCCAGGCGTGATTGCCGAGCCGGACACGAGCTACCCGCAATTCGTCGACCGCTTTCCCTATGAAGAGACCGACGACCAGGATCGCGCGATCGCCGACGTCCTTCAGGACCTCGAAGCGGGTAAGCCAATGGACCGGCTCGTTTGCGGCGACGTGGGCTTCGGCAAGACCGAGGTTGCTCTGCGGGCCGCCTTCGTCATGGCGATGTCAGGCAAGCAGGTGGCGCTCGTCTGTCCGACCACCCTGCTCGCGCGACAGCATTACGCGAACTTCGTCGAACGCTTTCACGGATTTCCGATCAACATCGGACGCCTGTCACGCCTGGTCCCGTCGGCCGAGGCCAAAAGGACCAAGGAAGGCCTCGCCGAGGGCAAGGTCGACATCGTGATCGGCACGCACGCGGTGCTGGCAAAAAGCATTGAATTCAAGCGTCTCGGACTCGTTATTGTGGACGAAGAGCAGCATTTCGGCGTCGCTCACAAGGAGCGGCTTAAGGCGCTGAGGAATGACGTCCACGTCCTGACGCTGACGGCGACACCCATTCCGCGC
>DASTAU010000034.1:0-7150 GCA_035712425.1 Sphingomicrobium sp. | reverse complement strand
TTACGCCGGCCTTAGCCGCGTTGGATCGTCGGCGCTCCAGCTCGTCCGCTGGACGGCCAACGGCCGGAGCGAGTGGATCGACGCCGCCAACGCCGCAAAGCCTGCGCCCGTCGAGAGCGGGATGATGATGCCGGTCGACGGTCACATCACCTCCTACTTCGGCTACCGCTATCACCCGATCCTCCACTTCACCCGCTTCCACGCCGGCCTCGACATCGGCGCCAGCTGGGGAAGCCCGATCGTCGCCGCCGGCGACGGCCGGGTGGTCGCGGCAGGCTGGGCGGGCGGCTACGGCAGAGAGGTCCAGATCGCCCACGGCAGCGGCATCGTCAGCCTCTACGGCCATATGAGCGAGATCGTCGCCCAGCCCGGCAGCTTCGTCCGCCAGGGCCAGGTCATCGGCTATGTCGGGTCGAGCGGCCTTTCGACCGGTCCCCACGTCCATTTCGAGGTCAGGATGGGTGGAACCCCCGTCAACCCGCTCGGCGTACGTTTCACCAGCGCGCCGGTCGTCGACACGCACCTCGCCGACGCCGTGAAGGAACGGTTGAATGTGCTTCTTAGCGTCGGCACGAAGCGGAGCTGACGCCCCTCCCAAACACGATCTTGTTGTTTAACAATGGTTATGCCATTGGCTTGATCGCTCGGTTTTGGATGATTCGCCAGGGGAGGGCGTGATGGACCGAGCGATACCCGACCGCATTGGATTGATTCGCTAGCTCCGCCAGCGAATGGCGCTTGCTGAAATCCTGAGCCGCGTCGCGGCTGAACTCGCCCTGTTCGCAGGCGCGGGCTTCCTGCTTTTCGCGGTCAACGACCTGATGGTCGACATCATCTATTTCGCGCGGGCGACGTGGCGTTCGCTGGCTGTCTACACTCGTTATCCACGCGCGTTCGCGAGTTCGCTTGGCGGGACTGGCGAAGCAGGATTCATCGCAATGTTCGTTCCTGCATGGGATGAATCGTCCGTGATCGCTTCGATGCTTCGGGCGACAACGGCTCGGCTCGATTACGAGAACTATCGCATCTTCGTCGGATATTATCGGAACGACCCGGCGACGGCAGCGGCGATCGCTGCCGTGAAGGACGACAGGATTGAGCCGGTCGAGGTGGACGGCGAAGGTCCAACCACGAAGGCCGATTGCCTCAATCACCTCTATGATGCGCTGCTGGCCTACGAGATCGAGACCGGCCGCTCCGCCGTCGCGGTCGTGCTTCACGATGCCGAAGACGTTGTTCACCCGCTGGAGCTTAAGGTGTTCGACCGGCTGATAGATCGTGCGGCGGTGATCCAGCTCCCGGTGCTTCCGCTTCCGGACAAGCATTCCCGCTGGATCGCCGGTCATTATTGCGACGAGTTCGCCGAGGCGCACATCAAGGAGCTGGTTGTTCGAGAGGCAGTCGGGGCCGCGATTCCGCTTGCGGGGGTCGGCTGCGCGATCGGACGGAAGTCGCTGTCGCAGCTTGCCGCGATGCAGGACGGCAAGCCATTCGCGGGCAACAGCATGACCGAGGATTATGAGGTCGGACTCCGGATCGGCGCGCTCGGCCTCAAGACAATGTTCGTTCGCCTGCCCGCTCGACCGGGAGAGCGCGGAGTGGTTGCGAGCCGCGGGCATTTTCCGGCGACGCTTGGGAGTGCGGTCCGGCAGAAGGCGCGCTGGCTCGGCGGAATTGCGCTTTCCGGCTGGGATCGCCTCGGCTGGAGCGGTGGGCTCGGCGAACGGTGGATGAGGATGCGGGACCGTCGCGGGCCGCTAGCGGCTCTGTTGCTACTCGCCGCCTATGCGGCTGCGTTCATGTGGTCCCAAATCTGGCTCGCCGAAGCGCTTGGAGCCCCGATCAAGGCGCGGCTGGATCCCGCGATCGTGACGTTGTTGACCATCAACGGCTGGCTCCTTGCCTGGCGAATCTTCATGCGTGCGGCATTCACCACTTCGGCCTACGGGTTGGGCGAGGGCATCCTGTCCATTCCCCGGCTCGTCGTCGGCAATGTCGTGGCGATGCTGGCCGCAGCCCGCGCGGTGTCGCTTCACCTCGGAGGCGGCGCAACGCGGTGGGACAAGACCAGGCACATCTTCCCGGCGGAGTTGCCGCAATGAAGCCGTCGCTCCGCTTTCTCGCGCTCGCAGTGTTCGGATGGGCAGGGTTTCGCGCGGCGACATTGGGCATGCTGCCAGGTGCCGAGATATTCCGAATCGACCCGAGCGAGGCCAAAGCTCCACCTATCGTCCCCACCCAATTTCCGCCGATCGAGCCTGTTGCGCCAGCACCCCCGATCGCCGGCTACGCTTATGCCCAGCCCTACGGCCCGATCCAGATGATCCGTCCCGTGGCAGTGCCGGTCTATTATCCCGTACCTGCGCAAAGCCGCTATCCGGCGATCGACAGTCTTCTCCCTGCGCCTCGCCAGCAATATTATTCTCCAATACCCGTGCTCGACGAATGGCCGCTGTCGCGAATTGCCGCGAACGCGATGCCGCCTCTTCAATCGAACGTCGTTGCGCCTCGGCAGAGCATTCCCGCAGCCTTGCGGCGAAACGGAATTGACCGGTTGCAGCTGACGATGTGGGCGATGCTTCGCTCCCAGCAGGCCGGCACATCGGGGACTCAGTCGCTTGCGAGCGGTGGCTCGCTCGGAGCAAGCCAGGCGGGCGCGCGTCTTACCTACAATTTCACCCGGCAGATTGCTGCGAGCCTTCGCAGCTCGAGCGAGGTCGGCCGTCGCGGCGGCGAGGTCGCTGCCGGCCTTAGAGTCCAGCCGGTTCGCGGAATTCCGCTGTGGATCACGGGTGAGCGCCGACAGCGCCTTGGCCGTTTTGGCGGGGGCCGGAGCGCCTTCGCCCTGTTCTTTGAGGCCGGCGTCTACGACCGGCCCATGCCGCTACACTTCCTGCTCGACACCTACATCCAGGGTGGAGTGGTCGGCGCCCGCACCCGCGACAAGTTCGTCGACGGTTCGTTGACCCTGACGCGGCCGGTCTACAAGCAATTCTCGGCGGGACTCGGTGTGTGGGGTGGGGCGCAGCCGGGCGTCTATCGCGTCGATGCCGGCCCCCGCATCACCATGCGGGTCAGGAAGAACGTACGGGTTCATTTGGACTGGCGTCAGCGGCTCGCCGGCAACGCGAGACCCGGCTCGGGGCCCGCAGTTACGCTGGCAGGCGACTTCTAGCCCCCATCCACCCCTCCCCTCAGGGGGGAAGGGAGGAGATGCTTGGCCGGAAGCGCGGTTTCCGGCTAGGCTTTGCCGGCCCGATGCACATTTATCTTCCCATCGCCGGTCAGTCGGTGAACGCGATCTTCATCATCCTGCTCGGCTTCGCCGTGGGCGTGCTGTCGGGCATGTTCGGCGTCGGCGGGGGGTTCCTGACGACGCCGCTGCTGATCTTCTATGGAATCCCGCCGACGGTCGCGGTCGCGTCGGCGACGACCCAGATCACCGGCGCGAGCGTCTCGGGCGCGATGGTCCACATGCGGCGCGGGGGAGTCGACCTGAAGATGGCGGCGGTGATGACCGTCGGAGGCTTCTTCGGTTCGATCGTCGGCGTCGGCGTATTCCGGGCCCTTCAGATGAGCGGCCAGATCGATGTGGTGATCAGTTTCCTCTACGTCGTGATTCTCGGCTGGATCGGCTTTATCATGCTGAAGGACGCGCTGATCGCGCTTGCAATCATACCGAGCAAGGAGAGCAAGAAGCCGCCGCGGCATAACCGCTGGATCGCCTCGCTCCCGTTGAGATGGCGTTTTTACACGTCCGGCCTCTACCTCTCTCCTGTCGCTCCCCTGGTCATCGGGTTCGCGTCAGGCGTGCTGACGGTGCTTCTCGGGATCGGCGGCGGGTTCATCATCGTCCCCGCCATGATCTACTTGCTCGGAATGCCGGCGCGCATCGTGATCGGCACCAGCCTCGCCATGGTGCTCGCGGTCAGCGCCGCAACGACCATGGTTCACGCAATCACGACGCGCTCGGTTGATATCGTGCTCGCCGGATTGCTGCTCGTCGGTGGCGTCATCGGCGCACAATATGGCGCGGTCCTCGCGCTCAGGATAAAGCCGGATCTTCTCCGTCTCGCCCTCGCCATCGTCATCCTTCTGGTCGGAGCGCGGATGCTGCTCGGTCTCGCCTGGCGACCCGACGAGATATTCTCCGTCGAGTATCTGTGAGGGCGCGCTACGCATCGCTCCTGGTGACGCTGGCAGCTCCGCTGCTCATCGCCGCGGCCAAGCCCACGCTGGTCCCCGACAGCTCGGCGCGGCAGGTGCAAATCCGTTACAGTTTCTCGGGCGCACAGCTGCTTCTGTTCGGTGCGATCGCATACCCCGGCGGTCGCACGCCGGATCAGGTCCCTGACATCGCCGTGGTCCTGCGCGGACCGGTCCAGCCGATCCTCCTACGCGAGAAGCAGAAGATCGCGGGCATTTGGATGAACGCGGACTCGAGCCGCTTTCGCTCGGCGCCCAGTTATTATGCGGTCGCGTCATCGAAGCCGATCCATGACCTCGTCGATGAGCGCACCGCTTCGATCTACGAGCTCGGGGTTCACAATCTGCAACTCTCTCCCGGCGGGGGCTCGCTTCCAGAGAAAGAGCGCCATTTCGAGGCTGGGCTGCTCGATTTGAGGTCGCGCGCCGGACTTTACGTCGAAAGCCCGCACGGCGTGGAGATCACCGACGGCATCCTCTACCGCGCGGCAATCACCATCCCGAGCCAGGTGCCGGTCGGAACCTACACCGCCGAAACCTTCCTCATCGATCGCGGGCGGGTCATTGCGGCCGCGACGCGCGACATCCAGATCGACAAATCGGGCATCGAGCGCGATGTCTGGCTCGCATCGCGCAAGCATCGGCTTCTCTACGGCCTTGCCTGCGTCGCTCTTTCGCTCGGACTCGGCTGGGCCGCTGCCGTTGCCTTCCGCCGACGCGTATAAGCGGTTCGCCTAAGTTAATATTAACCGCTTGGCGATAAGCCGCTCCCCGAAGATCAAGTGTTGGGAGCGTGACGACGATGGACGAGCAGCCGAACCTGCGCGAATTCCTCAACCAGGTAAGCAGCTTCAGCGAGGAAGATGCCGCGCCCGCCGCCAAGGCAAAGACCGCTGCCGCGCAGCTCGCGGCGGTCGGCGAGGTTCTCGAGATTGCCGGCTCCGGCTCGCAGATCCGGATGGATGCCGCGGCGCTTGCCGCCCTCCAGTCCCATGCCGATCCTTCGGTCTCGATGTCGGGCCAGGTCGGCAGCCAGGTCAAGATGGTCGTCGGCTCGGCGTGGCTCATCGCCAACGTCCGCACCCTTCGCGCCAACGCCGGCGGGGAACTCATCGCCAACGTCGACTTCCTCGGGGAGGGCTCGAAGGATTCCGCTGGGACGCTCAGCAACTTTCGTCGCGGCGTGACCCGCTATCCTATTCCGGGCGCTGCCGTGCTCCCGGTGACCACCGACGACCTTCGCGCGGTGTTCGCCGCCAGCGACGAGGCGCACATCGAGATCGGCACGGTCTATCCGACCGACGACATCCGCGGGGCACTCTACGTCGACCCGATGCTGGGCAAGCACTTCGCGGTGCTGGGATCGACCGGTACCGGTAAATCAACGAGCGTCTCGCTGATCCTTCACCGGATTTCGGAGCTCAGCCCCGAGGGTCACATCCTGATGATCGACCCGCACGGGGAATATTCCGCCGCCTTCAAGAATTGCGGCGAGCTGTTCAACGTCGACAACCTCCAGCTGCCCTACTGGCTGATGAACTTCGAAGAGCATTGCGAGGTCATGCTGACCACGCACGATGCGGAACGTCAGCGCGACGCCGATATTCTCGCCAAGTGCCTGCTTGCAGCGCGCACCAAGGGCAAGGATGTGAGCCAGTTCGGCAAGGTGACGGTCGACAGCCCGATTCCGTACCTGCTCGCCGACCTCAACACGATCCTCGTCAACGAGATGGGTAAGCTCGACCGGGCGGGCGACACCCTCCCTTATCAGCGGCTGAAGACCAAGCTCGACGAGCTTCGCGCCGACCCGCGTTACACCTTCATGTTCTCGGGAATGCTGGTGTCGGATTCGATGCCGGGCCTCCTCGCAAAGCTTTTCCGCCTGCCGAGCCACGGCAAGCCGATCTCGATCGTCGACGTCTCGGGCGTTCCATCAGAAGTCACCTCGGTGGTGGTGTCGGTGCTCGCGCGCATGGTGTTCGATTATGCGATCTGGTCGCGAACCGAGGCGCAGCGCCCGCTGTTGCTCGTCTGCGAAGAGGCGCACCGTTACGTTCCGAAGGACGAAAATGCGGAGAATGGCCAATCGGTTCGCCGGATCCTCGAGCGCATCGCCAAGGAAGGTCGTAAGTACGGCGTCAGCCTCGGCCTGATCACGCAGCGTCCGTCGGACCTTGCTGAAGGCGTTCTGTCGCAGTGCGGCACGATCGTTTCGATGCGTTTGAACAACGACCGCGACCAAGCGTGCGTGCGCGCCGCGATGCCGGAAGGTGCGCGCGGCTTCCTCGACGCGATCCCGGCCCTCCGCAATCGCGAATGCATCGTCTGCGGTGAGGGTGTCGCGATTCCAATCCGGGTCCGCTTCGACGACCTCGAGCCCGAGAAGCGACCGGCCTCGTCCGACCCGAGCTTCGCCCGCCTGTGGCGCGAGACCGGCGACGAAGAAGGCATCATCGGCCGCACGATCAAGCGCTGGCGCGGCCACGGCCGCTAAGTTTCCGACTTTAGCTCTGGACGGAATCCTAACTGACGTTAGATTCGTCTGAGCCGAATCGTCCGCGAGAAGGACGGACTGTTGGATTCATATTCTGGTCGCGTCCTCGTCGAGGACGCTTCGGGTGCGCGTTTCTATGTTCACGAGTATCGCGGAAGGCGTATGGTCCTGCCCGTGAAACGCTACATGCTCGACACTGGCGAGCAGGTGCGGCGGATCGACGGCAAGAGCTTCGAGATCGTCGCGACGGGCGAACGGCTGATCCGCGTCGCCGGGGATTGATCGCGGCGTGGCGCGGGCCGCGTCCTCGCGCTAGCTTCAGTCCATGGTTCGGGCATTTTTGCTTCTGATTTTCGCCACGGCGGCGACGGCGAACGCCGCCGGGAAGATCGTTTATGCCGGCAGCGCCTGGGCGGCGATCGACCGCGGAGGAAGCTGCGAAGCCTTGTC
>DASTAU010000033.1:0-5535 GCA_035712425.1 Sphingomicrobium sp. | reverse complement strand
CGCCCGCTCGAGCGACTCGGCCGCGAGGGCTGGCGACGAATGGACGAGGTTGAAGCGGAGCCAGCGAAGAAATCGATCATTCTCCCCGCGCGGCGCTCGCGCAGCCGGCTCCTGGTCGAGGCCTAGCTCAGCGCGAACCTTTTTCGCGCGATCACCATGGCTCCAACCACGCAGGCGGCGAACAGCGCTGCCTCGAGCATCGTCGTCCCCAAGCTCGTACGGGTTCCGAAACTGCTTTCCCCAAACAGATGAGGAATCTGGTCGAGTCGCAGGCGTGAGTTGGGGAAAGCTTCGGCCAATAGTTCTAAGCTGCCGAACATCAGGCGTCCGCCGAGCAGGAAGATGAGCAGACCCGCCGCCGCGCCTGCCAGTCCGGAAACCGTCGCGCTCCGCCGCAACGATCCGCTCCGCAGCGCGAACCATGAACCGACACCCGTGGCAGCTCCGACTAGCAGACCTTCCAACCCGGCGGTGATGTCCCCGGGGGATCGGCCGACGAGCAAAGTGAAAGCGTCATGGCCGAGCAGCTTTCCGAACGCCCCGACGAGCAGGCCGCCTGCCGCACCGGCAAGGATCAACCAGGTCCAGGATCGAGTCCTTGCGAAAGCACAGGTCGCGATCGCGAAGCTGACTCCCGCGGCTCCCAGGGCGGCGACGAGCGTGGTCACAATGAGCAGCACCAGAAGAACGGAAATCGCTCCGACGCTCGAGCTCGCGGCGGCGAATCCATAGATGAGTCCGCCGACCGCGCCCGCCGCCGCGCCTCCGGCCGTTCCCGCCGAGCCCATGAGCACGAATTCGCGCCATTCGTTTCCCGATGCACCGGCGGGCACCGGCGCCGCTTCCTCGATCACTTCGACGGGAGCGATGAAGCGGTAGCCGTGCTTGGGGACGGTCTCGATAAAGCGGGGGCGGGCGGCATCGTCGCCGAGCTGGCGTCGAAGCGTCCGAATGCATTGAGTCAGCGCTTCGTCCGTGACCGGGACCCCGCGCCATACCTCGTCGAGGAAGCGATCCTTCGAAACCAGCTTGCCCGGATCGCGCACCAGAAGCGCGAGCGCGTCGAGATAGCGTGCGTTGAGGTCAACGAGCCGCTCGTCGAACTTGAGCTGACGCTCGCCCGTGTCGAGTACGAACCGTTCGAAGGCAAAGCACGCAGCCACTTTTCAGCAAAACCTCACGACTTGCTCATGCCCTTCACGTCGGACCGGGCCATCATCCAGGCATTCAGTCATGCATGGAGGCGCAAGAATGGCAAGCAAGGCCCCGCGCGTGCGCGGCCTCGTCCGTGCTATATTGCAGTTCCGATTGAACCACTCCGCAGCTCAAAGGCACGAAGGCGATGCGGGAGGCTCGTGAAGTGAACTCAACAGGGACGGCTGTCCGCCCCAGGAATGAAAACGCACCTTCGGGCGCGCCGAACGAACGCGCGCTGCTCGAACGGGTGAAAATGCATGACGTGGACGCTTTCGAGAGGCTCTACCGGATCTACCAGCCGCGGCTCGCGCGGTTCCTGATCAACCTCCTGATGCGCCCGCAACTGGTTGAAGAGGTGCTCGACGATACGATGATGGTGGTGTGGCAAACGGCGGAAAGCTTCCGGGGGACGAGCAAATTGTCCACCTGGGTGTTCGCTATTGCCTACCGCAAGGCGCTGAAAGCCAGGGCTCGCTGGCCCGATCCCGTCGAGGACGAAGACCGCGACATGCGCGTCAGCAACGATCCGGGACCGGATTCCGAGCTCGAGCGCAGCCGGATCCACGACGCGCTGATTTCGGCGATGGCGAAGCTTTCGGCGGAACAGCGCGCGGTCGTCGACCTCACTTACTTTCACGGGCTCAATTATCGGGAGATCGCCGACATCGTTTCCTGTCCGGTCGACACCGTCAAAACCCGGATGTTTCACGCCCGGCGGCGGCTCAAGCAGACGCTTTCCGGCACTTTCACCGATTGGCTTTAGGAGGGGAGATGCCTAATCCGATCCAGACCGAAGTCTCGCCGCACGACGCGGCCGAAGAACTTCTTCCCTGGTACGCCACGGGCCAGCTGGAGCCCGACGAGCGAGCGCTTGTCGAACAGCATTTGTCGAGCTGCGCCCACTGCCGCCGCCAACTCGCGTTCGAACGCCGGATGGTCGACGAATTCGCCGACCTCACCCCGGAAATCGACACCGCCTGGGCGCGTCTCAGGCAGCGCATCGAGCCGCCTCGCCGTACGGTGGCTCGCCCGTCGCTGTGGGATCGCGTCGCTCGGGAGGCTGCCGACTTCTGGCAGAATTTGAGCCGGCCGGCCGTCGCCGTCCTCGCGACGTTGCAGCTCGCGATCATCGGCGGCGCGGGCGCTTTCGTGACGCTCAGCCAGGAATCCTACCAGGCGCTCAGCTCGGCGCCCCTGCCGGCGTCGGCCAATGTCATCGTCATGTTCGGCGGAGACACGACCGAATCCGAGATCCGCGGCCTGCTGCAGGCCAACAATGCAACTCTGGTCGGGGGCCCGACGCCAGCGGATGCCTATTTGCTCGAGGTACCGTCGCAATCGCGCACGGCGGTCCTCTCGCATCTTCGCGCCGACGACCATGTGACCCTTGCTCAGCCGATCGACGGACCGCAGCCATGACATGGCTACGGCGTCTCGTTGCAGCCTGTGCGGGAGCGGCCGCGCTGGCCTTCTCCACGCCGGCTCTCGCCCAGGGATCGCCGAGCGTTCCTCCGGAACGGCAGGTCCTCGTCATGGTCCGCCATGCCGCCGACCATTTCCGGCCCAACGGCGTTTATGGCGGCGGCGCTTATGGCGACGATCTCTCCCGGAGCTCGCGCGAGCGCCTGGCTCGCGCGATCGCCAAGAAGCACGGCCTGACGTTCCTCGACGGGTGGCCGATGCCGATGATCGGCGTCGACTGCTTCATCATGGCGGTACCCGACGGCCGTACCACCACCGCGGCAGCCAATGAACTCTCCAGCGATTCCAAGGTCGCGTGGGCGGAGCCGGTCCAGCTCTATCATGCGCAAGGCAGCACGGCGTTGCCCAACGATCCGCTGTTTGCAGCTCAGCCCGCCGCGCGCGCTTGGGATCTCGCCGACCTTCACCGGATCGCGACCGGCAAGGGCGTCAAGGTTGCGGTGATCGACAGCGGAATCCAGGCCAACCATCCCGATCTCGCCGGACAACTGCTGGTCAATCGCAACTTCGTCGTCGGCCAGTCGGAGGTGCCCGAATCCCACGGCACGGGTGTCGCGGGCGTGATTGCGGCGAAAAGCGACAACGGCATCGGCATCGCCGGGGTTGCGCCCGGCGCGAAGCTTCTCGGTCTTCGCGCCTGCTGGCAGCAACCCGGGGCGCACGCGGAGACCGTCTGTGACGGCCTCAGCGTTGCGAAGGCGCTCTACTTCGCCGTTCAGCAGCGGGCCGATGTCATCAATCTCAGCATCAGCGGTCCGGACGATCGGCTGCTCACGGCCCTGGTGGGCGCCGCATTATCGCGCGGAACGATCGTCGTCGGAGCCTATAACGCCAAGAAGCCGGACGGCTTTCCAGCGGCCGTGCCCGGCGTTATCGCAGTTGCCGACCAGTCCTTTGCAGGCGCGTCGGGCCAAGTCTACATAGCGCCCGGCCGAGACGTGCCGACGACGCAGCCGGGAGGACGATGGTTTCTGGTCGATGGAAGCTCCTTTTCGGCGGCGCATGTCAGCGGACTGGCGGCGCTGGTTCGACAACGTCGTCACTCGGATTCGCTGATGCTCGTTTCCAACCGTCCGGCCGGCGGCACGATTGATGCCTGCGCTACGCTGGAGCACGCAGCGAGCGGCTGCGATTGCACGTGCGGAGGCGCCAAGATCTCCAGCGCGAGGTTCAACCACTAGCCTCCTTTCCCTTGTCGTCGCCGCAATGGCTGTTTCGTGGGCAGGGCCCGCACAGGCAGAGGTGGGAGCCACGGTATCCGCGTTCAGCGACCTGCGCTTTCGCGGCATTTCGCTCAGCGAAGGGCGGCCGGTCGGGATCTTCGACTCCGCCTATGACGACGCCTCAGGCGTTTATGCGGAAGCCTCGGCGAGCGGCGTCCTTCGCAGCGGCGGCGAACCTGCCCCACTCGGGATTCAATTCAGCGGCGGCTACGCAAGGCGATTGAAATCGGGAACCTCGATCGATTTGGGAATGACCCATTCGAGCTACTCGCGTTACTCGAATGGCCAGCGTGGACGAGCCTATACGGAAGTTTACGCCGGCCTCGCGCACGGAGCGCTGTCTTCGCGGATCTTCTTCTCTCCCCGTTATTCGGTGAGCGGCCGCTGGACCGCTTATGGTGAGTTGAACGGCAATTTCAGTCCGGCAACCAATTGGGGCCTGAACACGCATATCGGGATGCTCGTGCCACTTCGAACTCCGTCCGGCCAAAGCTACCGGACGGATTTCGACTGGCGCGTCGGCGTCAGCCGGACCTTCGGCCGGCTCTCCCTGCAGGCGGCATGGAGCGACGGCGGCCCAGGGAAAGATCGTTACGCCGGTCGTGTTCACGGCCGCAGCGCCTTGGTGCTTGGAGCCAGTTGGGCCCTCTGAGACTTTCTAAATGAACCGATCGCGACGACCGCGGCACCTACCTCTGCCGCTGTGAGCGCGAGCGCGTGATGGTCAGCCCCCCGTGCGCACGCGCTCCAGTGGCGAATTGAGAAGGGAACCGAGGACAAGCTCAGATTCTCCAAGTCGACCGTCGTCTTGTCACGAATGTCGTCTGCGCGGGCCATCCCTTCTCGGCTGGCGCACCGACCAGGGCCGGTTCGTCCCCTGCGGGCCGGCCCTGACCCATAATGAAAAGGCGACACGATTGAACGTGCCGCCCCCTCCCGACGCCCCCTGAAAATGGTTTTAAGCGACCGCGGCCTCGGGCAGCGGCTCCGAAGCCTCTTCCGGGTCGCGAAGCACATAGCCGCGGCCCCAGACTGTCTCGATATAATTTGCTCCGCCGCAGGCCAGGCTCAGCTTCTTGCGCAGCTTGCAGATGAACACGTCGATGATCTTGAGTTCGGGCTCGTCCATGCCGCCGTAGAGATGGTTGAGGAACATCTCCTTCGTCAGCGTCGTTCCCTTGCGGAGCGAAAGCAGCTCCAGCATCGCATATTCCTTGCCGGTCAGGTGCACCCGGGCGCTGTCAACCTCGACGGTCTTGGCGTCCAGGTTCACGGCGAGCTTTCCGGTGCGGATGACCGATTGCGAATGACCCTTCGAACGGCGGACGATGGCATGGATGCGCGCGACCAGCTCATCGCGGTGGAACGGCTTGGTGACATAATCGTCGGCGCCGAAGCCGAGCGCGCGAACCTTGCTGTCCATTTCACCAATACCCGAAAGGATTAGCACCGGCGTCGAAACCTTCGCGGTCCGGAGCTTCTTCAGCACGTCGTAGCCGTGCATGTCGGGCAGGTTCAGGTCGAGAAGGATGATGTCGTAATCGTACAGCTTGCCCAGATCGAGGCCTTCTTCCCCGAGATCGGTCGTATAGACGTTAAAGCCTTCCGTCCCGAGCATCAGCTCGATGCTCTT
>DASTAU010000032.1:0-2442 GCA_035712425.1 Sphingomicrobium sp. | reverse complement strand
GCGCCGCTGCCGCTCATCACCTTGCCGGTTTTTTTGTCGGTATATTTCTCGGTGAACTTGCCGCGCGAATAAGCGAGGTCTCCGGAGACATCGATCTTGTCGCTGGAGAACTGCACGTTGAAGGCGGGGTCGGTCGAGGCGTTGGCATAGACCTGCCGGATGGCCGTCGAGCCGTCCGCTGCCGGCACTCCTGTCGTGAAGAGATAAGCGTCGTCCGCATAGTGGCTAGCCAGGCGTTCGGTATCCTTGGCCTTGAAATCCTGATTCCACTTGGCCTCGTCGGCCTGGATCGTCTTCTTGATGCTATCGGCATCGGCTCCAGAGGCGCCGCCCGTCTTTCCGCATGCGCCGAGCGAGAGCGCGGTTGCGGTTGTGGCAATCAAGCCGATGGAAATGGATTTGCGCATTTTCCCCTCCTGTTCTGACTGGTCGAACTCAACCCTTCCAATCAACCTTGTCGCCCTCGCGGATGCCGAGCTCGCCGGCGCGGCCTCCGCGAAGCTCGAGCACCGCGGCGATGGGCTCGCCTCCGGAGACGGGCGTTTCGTCGAGCGCTTTTGCGGTCACGATCCGGGCGATCGTGCCGTCGGCTCGGATGAACAGCATGTCTAGCGGGATGAGCGTGTTCTTCATCCAGAAGGAGACGTCCTGCGGCGGATCGTAGGGGAAGATCATCCCCTGGTCGCCGGGAAGAGAGCGATAGAACATCAAGCCATGCTCTTGCTGCTCGGGAGTCGCGGCGACCTGTACGGTGAAGCGGTGAATGCCGGTCGCCGAGTGGATGGTCAGCGGCACGTGGCGAAGGCCCGTTTGCGGACTACCTCGTTCGGATGGGGCATTCTGGGCGGGGGCCTGCGGACTGCACGCGGCGAACGCGATGAAGGCGAGCGCTAATCCGCCGATCCGTCTAAGCCGCGCAGCTCCACGGCGGTCAGGCCCTTGGCGCTGGGCGCGATCCGCGCCTGAAGTTTCTGCCCGGGCTGCAGCTCGGGAAGGTGAGCGATCCGTACCGTCTCCATATGGACGAACACGTCCTCGCCGCCCACTTCGTCCGGGCGTTTGACGAAGCCGTATCCGCGAACCCGGTTGAACCATTTGACCTCCACTGGCTCGAACTCGCCGGCCGCTTCTGACAGCGCCTTGCGGTCCGCGCGCTCGGCGGAGGGAATGGACGAGCGCGGCTGCTGGGGCAAGGCCGAGCTCAGGTCGATCGAAAGGATGCGCTTGGCCTGCAGGCCCCGCTCAAGCCGGACCGGAATGCATTCGATGACGGCGCCCTCCGGAACGCTTCTGCGGCCGTGCTCGCGCAGGACGCTGAAGTGCAGGAGGACATCACCCTCGACCTCGTCACAGACAAGGAACCCGAAGCCGCGGGTCGCATCGAACCATTTTACGCGTCCCGTGACCGGCGGCAGTTCGGCCTCGGGCGGATCATTCTTCGACTCCACGGCGGGACGTGCCTCTTCCTCGGCCAATTGGATGGACGCCTGTACCATTCACCCTCATTAACACTACTGTCTGTGTCGGCAAACCGACTTTAGCTAAGGGTCAGGCCCGCACGTTCGGCAATTTCGTTCTTTTCGACCGCAAAATCTGCCGGCCAATCAACGATCGCCCTTGCAAGCGCAAACGAGTGACCGGCGCGGATCATTGCGCCGATCGCCTTTTCGCGCTTCTTCGGATCGCCCTCCGCTGTTCCAAATGGGCCGATCCGCCGTCGCTCCGCGAAACGGAGCGCCGCCTCGACGGCATGCGAATTCGCATGTTCGCGCGCGGCGTTTCCGTCCTCTTCCCCGATCTGCGCCGCACGCAATCGCTGCTCGATACGCCGCTTGCCATAGCCGCGGCTGGTCAGCGCTTGCGATTTCGCGAGTGCATAGGCAGCGTCATCGACATAGCCGAGGTCTGAAAAGCGATCTGCCAGCGCGTCGAAATCCGGCTCCCTCTCGTCGCCCCATCCCCGTTCCCGCACCTTTCGCGCCAGATAACCCGCAAGCTTCGCGCGGCTGGTCGCGTAGCGGCCTACATAGCGGAGAGCGAGTTCCTCGAGCTGTCGTGAATCGAGGGGAGGACGCGCCCTTAACGGCCGAGAACGTGCCATAACGCCGTTTTTGTGCCACAGTCGGCCCTCATCAGGGAAGCGCTCGCGGCGGAGAGGCGCGGGCGAAGATTTAGATTGAGCAACCAAGGAAGGGATGGCGTGCTCGAACGTAGCGCCTCTGTAACGAACGAGCTTGCCCCTCCGGGTGCGACGCCGACGACTGACAAGTTGCCACGCCGCATGGCGGATTTTGCAACGATCGGCGAGGCGCTCGATTATGCCGCGAAAGGCCAGCGTGGACTGAACTTTCACGACGCGCGGGGAGCGCTCGCCCAGGCCTACGCCTACGCTGACCTGCGCGAGGACGCGCTGCGCAACGCGCGGCGCTTCATGACGTTGGG
>DASTAU010000031.1:0-9454 GCA_035712425.1 Sphingomicrobium sp. | reverse complement strand
GCTATATGGTCGCCGGTAGCTGCGGCAACAACGGCGTCATCGGGACGATCCTGATGAACCGCTGATCGAATACTGATATGCTCCAAAAGTCGGTGTTTGGTACTGGCTGAAGACACCGCGATGCCTCGGGGGCGAGTAGCGAATGGCTGATCGGGACGCCGCAATCAGGCTTGCTGACGTAGCGCCCTTCCGGCTCGGGGACTTGCGCGTGCAGCCGGCGACGCGGCAGCTGTTCCGCGGCGATTCCAGCGAAGTGCTCGAGCCGCGCGTGATGCAGGTCCTGGTCGCGCTCGCCCAAGCCAATGGCGCGGTGATCAGCCGCGACGAATTGATCGAGCGCTGCTGGGGCGGCGTGATCGTCGGCGAAAATGCGATCCAGCGAGTCATCTCGCGCCTTCGCCAGGTCGCGGCGACGCTCGGCAACGGCTGCTTCCAGCTCGAGACGATCACCAAGGTCGGCTACCGCATCATCGCTCCGGCCGGCGTTGACGCCCCGCCGCCGCGCGCCGAACCGCTTCAAACCCCCGGTGAAGTCGCAGCGCCGGAGCAGGCTCAATGGAGCCGCCGCCTGGTGCTCGCGGGGTCTGCGGCAACAACGGCTATTGCGGCCGTCAGCCTCTATTTCAAGCTCAAGCCCGAGCCCGCGCAGACCGGCAATAGCGAAGCCCAGGCTTATTATGACAAAGCGATCGCCATCCGCGAAGGCGGAGGGCCCGGGGCGATCGAGCAGGCGCTTGCTTATTTTCGCGAGGCGACCCGGCTGGCGCCGGACATGGCCAAGGCATGGGGTGGTCTTGCGTACGTCTACGCGGACTCAGCTTATTGGAGTTCGCCCGAGGATTGGCCCGCGGTCGCCGCTCGCTGCCGCTCCGCCGCGCAGCGCGCCCTTCAGCTCGATCCGCAGGATCCCGATGCCCGGGCTGCCCTCGTCTTCCTGGGACCGCTCTATCGCAACTGGGCCAATGCCGAGTCCCAAATTCGCCAGGTGCTTCGAACGGCTCCGAACCACCGCCGCGGCACTGGCTTGATGGCGCAAGTGCTGAGCGAAGTCGGCCGTTGGCGCGACGCTATCCCCTTCTACCGGAAGATCACCCGACCCAGCGACTTCATCGCTCCGGCGCGCTTCGGGCTCATCCACGCCTTGTGGAACGCGGGGCGCCTCGACGAAGCGGAGGACGCCCTCGACGCAGCCACGGCGCGCTGGCCCAAGCACGGCAGTCTCTGGGAGACTCGGGTCAAGTTCCTCGCCTTCACGGGCAGGCCGGAGCAGGCGCTTGCTCTGATCGCCGACAAATCCAGCCGGCCCGATGACGATAGCGTCTGGCCGGAAGGCACGGCAGCGATCATCAAGGCATCGCAGTCGAGCGACAAGCAGCAGCGCCGCCGTGTGATCGAGATGGTGAAGAGCCAAATCCGCAAGGACCTGGGCGATGCGCGATCGGCGATGGAGTATATGCCGACGCTCGGAGCAGTCGATGAGGCATTCGAATTCGCCAACGGCATCTATCTTGGAAAGGGCCCGTGGGCGAAGGCGCTCGTGCGCACAAATCGCTTCGAAGGTTGGGTCACCGCGCCTCTGTTCGGCGTTCTGACCGCCCCGATGCGCGCCGACCGCCGCTTCGGACCGCTAGTCCAGGCAATCGGGCTCGAGGATTATTGGCGGCAGTCGCACACGCAGCCGGACTATCGCGTCTTCCCGTCATAAGCGCACAACAGGGAACGAAGCGCCGAGCTTCGCGTCACGACCGCAGATATGGCTGTTCCGGTCCTCCTCAATCGTGGCGGCGGCGCCTTTGCCGCCGATCCGAAACTGCCGGAGCGAGTCGAGGCTGCCCTGAAGTCGGCCGGAATCGACGCCGAGGTCGAGCTCCTCTCTGGGGGCGAGTGTGCGGTCCGCTGCCGCGCAATCGCGGAGGCCGGGGAGCCACTGCTGATCGTCGGTGGCGGGGATGGGACGATCGGCGGGGCGGCTGCGGCGCTGGTCGGGACCGAAACCCTGCTTGGCATTCTTCCGCTCGGGACCCTCAACCATTTCGCGCGCGACCTCGAAATCCCCGACGATCTCGATGAAGCCGCGAAGCTGATCGCCACGAAGTCTGAACGGCGGGTCGACGTCGGCGAGATGAACGACCGGACCTTCATCAACAACAGCGCGATCGGGCTCTACCCGCTGATGGTCATCGATCGCGACCTGCAACGCCGGAGGCTCGGCCGAAGCAAGCGCCTGGCGATGATCTTTGCCTCGCTGCGAACCCTGTGGCGCTTCGGGCATCGCCGCCTGACGCTCACCGTCAACGACGAGCGAGCCGGGATCGTCGACACGCCATTGCTGTTTGTCGGAAACAACGATTACCGCATCGATATCGGCGCTCCCGGCCGCCGCGAAAGCCTCGACGACGGGCAGCTGTGCGTCCTCCTCATGCGCAAGAAGACCCGGCGGGGGATGATCGCGGCCAGCGTGCGCGCCTTGCTCAACCGTTCGCGCGAGGATGATATGGTGCGCCTCGACGGAGTGGAGCGGCTGCGCGTCGCCAGCAGCCGAAGCCAGCTCGCGGTCTCGCTGGATGGCGAAGTCGTCCGGAGCGAACCGCCGCTCGAATACCGGATTCGCAAGAAAGCGCTGCGCGTCATCGCGCCCTGAATGGAACTACTCTCGCGGCCGCATGGTTCGGACAGGTGGGCAACAGCGCGAGGCTGTCCTTGGCGACTCAGGCTCAGTCAGGATTGTCGGCGAAAAACCGCGCGCGCGGCCTGCGGGCGGCGGGCATCGCCATCATCCTCCTCGGCGTAGGCGCGGCGCTTCTTCCTGCGGGCAAGAGCATCTCGTCCGATCTAATCGGCGGGCTGCTCGTCGCCGCGGGGATGATCGAGGCGGTCGCCGGAACGCTTCGCCGCGAAGCGCGGCAGTTGGCGGTCGCGGCCGGCTGCGTCACCGCGCTCGCGGGCCTGCTGTTTATCGTTAATCCGACGACCCATTTCTTTCCTGCGGTCACGTTGGTTATCGCCTGGCTTTTCTTGCGGGCTGCAATCCTCGCTCTCGCGATCCGCCTTACCGACGGCGGCGTTCGCGGCTGGACCGCAATTTCGGCCGGGACCGATTTCCTCCTCGGCGTTCTCCTGATGGCGGGCCTTTCGATCAGCACGATCGTCGTCAGCATCTTTGGCCCGACGCCGCCGATGATCGCAAGCTTCGCCTGGTTCGTCGCGGCGAGCTTCGTCGCCAACGGGCTGCTCCTGCTCGAAGTGTCGAGCTGCGAGCGCGAGCTTGCGAGTTCCTAAAGCGCCAACGATAAACGGCTGATGTTCGAGAATGCGCCGAACCTTTCGGTCAATACGGTCGCGGAGATCGTGAAGCTGGCGGTCGCACCGGTGTTCCTGCTCAGCGGCATCGCATCGTTCGTGAATGTCTGCACGTCCCGCCTCTCGCGGATCGTCGACCGCTCGCGCCAAGTCGAACCAATGCTTCTTGCCAGCCAGGGTGAAGAGCATGACCGCTGGCTCGCCGAGCTTCGAGTCATAGACCTCAGGATGCGACTGGTCAGCTGGGCGATCTCGCTGTCGGTCCTCTCGGCGGTGCTGATTTGCACGGTCGTCGTGCTCCTGTTCAGCGCCAGCCTGTCGCGCCTCCACGTCGCGACCGCCATCGCGCTTCTGTTCATCGGATCGATGGTCGCCATCGGAGTCGGATTCGCGATCTTCCTCGTCGAGACCCGGGTCGGCTCGCGCGCGGTGCGGGTGCGGTCCGAGCTTCTCCAGCACACGGTGGACGACGCGCGTTAGGCCGCCTATCGGCTGGCCTCCCAAGTCGAGGAGTCCCCGCAGCAATGAACCGCGCCGAGCCAACCGGAAGCCATGTCCTCGACCGAGTACTCGTGCTCGAGATGGTCCGGGTGACCGAGGCCGCGGCCATCTCCGCGGCGAAGCTCATCGGCCGGGGCGACGAGAAGGCCGCCGATGCAGCCGCCGTCGAGGCGATGCGCGCGGCGCTTAACGAGCTTCCAATGGACGGCACGGTCGTCATCGGCGAGGGCGAGCGCGACGAAGCGCCGATGCTCTACATCGGCGAGAAGGTTGGATCGGCTCAGGACGGCGGCCCGAAGATCGATATCGCGCTCGACCCGCTCGAAGGGACGACGATCACTGCAAAGGCCGGGCCGAACGCGCTCGCGGTGCTCGCGATCGCCGAGAGCGGCTGCCTGCTGAACGCGCCCGACACCTACATGGAGAAGCTCGCGATCGGGCCGGGCTATCCCGAAGGCACGATCGACATCACACGAAGCGTTGGCGACAATGTCCGCGCGCTTGCCAAGGCGAAGGGCGTCGAGCCTCAGGACATCACCGCCTGCGTTCTCGACCGCGACCGGCACCAGGCGATCATCGCGGAGCTTCGTGCGCTCGGGTGCGGCGTCAGACTCATCCCCGACGGCGACGTCGCGGGAGTCATCGCGACCAGCGACCCCGCGACCGGGATCGACCTCTATATTGGCACTGGCGGAGCACCAGAAGGCGTACTTGCAGCGGCCGCGCTCCGCTGTGTCGGCGGGCAGATGCAGGGCCGTCTCGTCTTTCGCAACGATGACGAGATCGCCCGCGCCCACCGTTGGGGCATCGACGATCTCGAGCGCGTCTACAGCCTCAATGATATGGCGAAGGGCGACTGCATCTTCGCCGCGACCGGCGTCACCGACGGCTCGTTGCTCAAGGGCGTGCACCGCGCCTCCGGCATCGTGACCACAGAAAGCATCGTGATGCGCGCAAGTACCGGCACCATCCGCCGGGTTTCCACAGAATATCGCGACCTGAAGCACCGCGGACTCTAGACCCAGGATTCGCGGAGTCTTACCTTCGCTCCCGTGGGAGCGGCGCTCAGCATCGAAAAGTCAGTGACCGGCCAGCCGT
This sequence comes from Sphingomicrobium sp., assembly GCA_035712425.1. Classification (GTDB taxonomy): domain Bacteria; phylum Pseudomonadota; class Alphaproteobacteria; order Sphingomonadales; family Sphingomonadaceae; genus Sphingomicrobium. The sequence continues at coordinate 4,555 of DASTAU010000031.1, read as the reverse complement.
GGCGCTGGCGCCGGCCGCCCGAAGATGGCGCAAGCATGGACGCACTGATCGATGAGCTTCTGCTCGCCCGAGGGGTCGGCCGCGACGATCTCGCCCGCCACCGCGACCCGAAGATCCGCGATTTCCTCCCCGACCCCAGCTGCTTCCAGGACATGGACAAAGGCGCGAAGCGGCTCGCCGACGCGATTCAGTCGGGCGAGACCATCGCCATTTTCGGCGATTACGACGTCGATGGAGCGACCAGCGCGGCGCTTCTGACATTGCTCTTCCGCCGGCTCGGCGCTGAGCCGATCGTCTACATCCCCGACCGGCTGATGGAGGGCTACGGTCCTTCGGGCAAAGCTTTGGTCGAACTGAAAGCGCGCGGCGCGGCCCTCGCCATCTGCGTTGACTGCGGAGCGCAAGCATTCGACGCGCTGGAGGAGGCAAAGGCCGCAGGTCTCGATGTCGTCGTCGTCGATCATCACCAGTGCGCGACCCTGCTCCCCGTCGCTTTCGCGCTCATTAACCCCAACCGGCTCGACGAGAGCGCGGACGGTGCGGCGCATGGCCATCTCGCAGCGGTCGGAATGGCCTTCCTCCTCGGCGTCGCGTTGGTCCGCGAGCTTCGCGGACGTGGTTTCTTCGAGACAATCGCGGAGCCGAAAATGCTCGACCTGCTCGACCTCGTCGCGCTGGGCACGGTCGCCGACGTCGCGCGATTGAAGAGCCTGAACCGCGCTTTCGTGACTCAGGGCCTGCGCGTGATGGCCGCCAGGCAGAACATTGGCCTCAGTGCCCTCGCCGAAGCCGCTCGGCTGGTGAAACCGCCGAGCTGCCGCGACCTCGGATTCGCCCTTGGCCCCCGGATCAACGCTGGCGGCCGAGTCGGCAAATCGGACCTCGGAGTCCGGCTCCTCACTTGCACCGACCCCGAGGAGGCGCGCACGATCGCGACCGAGCTCGATCGCCTCAACGAAGAGCGCCGCGCGATCGAAATGCTGGTTTGCGAGCAGGCCGAGCAGCAGGCGCAGGCGCTGAACGGCGCGCCGGTCATCACGGTGATGAGCAGCGGCTGGCACCAGGGCGTGATCGGGATCGTCGCCGGCCGCCTCAAGGAACGGTTCGGCCGCCCCGCCATCGTCATCGCGGAGACCGAGGACGGCACCGGCAAGGGCTCGGGCCGCTCGATCTCGGGCGTGGATCTCGGCGCGGCAGTGCTCGCGGCGAAGGAATGCGGACTGCTCGTCGCCGGCGGAGGCCACGCAATGGCGGCAGGCCTGACACTCGCGCCCGGCGGCCTCGAGCCCTTCCGCGACTTCATCAACGAGCGGCTGGCGAGCGACGTCGAAAAGTCGCGGCGCGAGAAAGCGCTCTTGCTCGACGCGCTGCTCGCGCCGGGTGGAGTCGCGGGCGGCTTGTGCGACGCGCTCGATTCGGCCGGACCCTACGGTGCCGGCTGGCCGAGTCCGCGCGTGGCCGCTGGTCCGGCACGGCTGCTCAAGGTCGGGATTGTCGGCGATGGCCACGTACGCGGAATCGCCGCGGGCGACGACGGCAAGAGCTTCAAATGGATCGCGTTCCGAAGCGCCGCCACCGACCTCGGCCAGTCGTTGCTCTCCTCGCGCGCCGACGCGCGCTGGTGGCTCGCCGGATCGATCAAGCGCGACGAATATAATGGCGGCAACGCGGCCGAGATGCACCTCGAGGACGCCGCGCTTGCTTGACGGTTCCGGACCCCTCGCCTAACCGGCGAGCGCCTTTCCAAGGCCCCATCGTCTAGCGGTCTAGGACGTCGCCCTTTCACGGCGAAAACACGGGTTCGAGTCCCGTTGGGGTCACCAGGACTGACGAACGTCAGTCGTGGGAACTGAGGCGTGTACGCGTTCGTCTAGGGCTCTAACCGCAGGTTACGGGGGCTCGTGAGCAAAGCAGGTTGGCATGATTGGGGCATGACGCGGCGCATAGCGATCGCCGCGGTCTCGACCTTGCTCCTGACCGCCTGCAACCGCGGCGTGCTCGATCCGGCAGGACCCATCGCCGCCCAGGAAAAGCAGATCCTCATCAATTCGACGGCGATCATGCTGGCGATCATCATCCCCACGATGATCGCCACAATCGCTTTCGCCTGGTGGTTCCGCGCCGGGAACAAGAAAGCAAAGTACCGGCCGGACTGGGAATATTCGGGCGCGATCGAAATGGTCGTTTGGGCAATCCCGGCCCTGACCATCATGCTGCTGGGCGGAATCGCCTGGATCGGAAGCCACAACCTCGAGCCCAGCAAGCCGCTCAAATCATCGAAGCCGCCGCTGAACGTGGAAGTCGTTTCGCTCGATTGGAAATGGTTGTTCATCTATCCCGACCAGGGAGTTGCGACGGTGAACCAGCTCGTCGTTCCCGCGGGGACGCCGGTCAGCTTCCGACTGACCTCCGCCACAGTCTGGAACAGCTTCTTCGTCCCCCAGTTGGGCTCGATGATCTACACCATGCCGCGAATGACGACGCAGCTGAATCTCCAGGCCGACAAACCGGGAGTCTATAACGGGCTGTCGTCGCATTTCAGCGGTGACGGCTTTCCCGGAATGCAGTTCCAGGTCCGCGCCGTTCCTGCCGATCAGTTCGCCGCCTGGGCACAAAGCGCTCACTCGTCCGCGTTGAAGCTAGATGGAGCGGGCTATGCGGAACTTTCGAAGCCGAGCAGCTACGTAAAGCCGATGACCTACGGCGCCGTCGCGCCCGGGCTTTACGACGCGATCGTCGCGAATGGAGCGCCGCCCAATCCGGTTCCCCCGCAACAGCACAACAAGCCAATTTCGGAGGCCGGCGCGTGAGTTTTTTCGGAAGGCTCACCTGGGAAGCGATCCCGTTCCACGAGCCGATCCCGCTCATCACCTCTTTGGTCGTCCTGATCGCCATCGCCGCGATCGGCATCTGGATCACAAAGAACAAGTGGTGGCCGTATCTCTGGAACGAATACATCACCTCCACCGATCACAAGAAGATCGGCATCATGTACATCGTGATGGGCCTGGTGATGCTGGTCCGCGGCTTTGCCGACGCGATCATGATGCGCGCCCAGCAGTCGCTCGCGATCGGATCGTCGCAGGGCTATCTGCCGCCCGAACATTACAACCAGATCTTCTCCGCCCATGGAACGATCATGATCTTCTTCGTGGCGATGCCCTTGGTCATCGGCTTCATGAACTTTGTCGTTCCGCTGCAGCTCGGCGTTCGCGATGTCGCCTTCCCTACCCTCAACAATGTCAGCTTCTGGCTGACGGCGTCGGGCGCGCTTCTGGTCAACCTCAGCCTCTTCATCGGGGAGTTCGCCCGGACTGGCTGGCTCGCATACCCCCCACTCAGCGAGGCCGCTTTCTCACCGGGAGTGGGTGTCGATTATTATCTCGTCGCGCTTCAGATATCCGGCGTCGGAACGCTTCTGACGGGCGTCAATTTCGTCACGACCATCCTCAAGATTCGCGCTCCGGGAATGAGCTATTTGCGGATGCCGGTCTTCTGCTGGACCGCGCTGGCGTCGAACCTGCTCATCATCGCGGCCTTCCCGGTGCTGACCGTCACCCTCGGACTGCTGATGCTCGACCGCTACCTCGGCTTCCATTTCTTCACGAATGACGGCGGCGGCAACTCGATGCTCTACATGAACCTCATCTGGGTATGGGGTCATCCGGAAGTCTATATCCTCGTCCTTCCGGCGTTCGGAATTTACTCGGAAGTCGCCGCGACTTTCTCTGGCAAGCCACTGTTCGGGTACCGCTCGATGGTCTTCGCGACGCTCGCGATCTGCATTATCTCCTTCTGCGTCTGGCTGCACCATTTCTTCACCATGGGCGCGGGTGCCGACGTGAACGCGGTGTTCGGAATCGCCAGCATGATCATCGGCGTTCCGACAGGCGTCAAAATCTACAACTGGCTGTTCACGATGTACGGCGGCCGCGTCCGCTTCACGGTGCCTATCCACTATCTGATCGGCTTCATGCTGACCTTCGTGATCGGCGGCCTTACCGGAATCCTGCTGGCGATTCCGCCGGTCGATTTCATCGTTCACAACAGCCTGTTCCTGATCGCCCACTTCCACCAGGTGATCATCGGCGGCGTCGTGTTCGCGATCATGGCGGGCTACACTTACTGGTTCCCCAAGGCGTTCGGCTTCACCCTCGACGAGCGCCTCGGCAAGGCCGTCTTCTGGTGCTGGTTCATCGGCTTCCACCTCGCCTTCATGCCGCTCTACGTGCTCGGCTTCTGGGGAGCCACCCGGCGCATGCAACACATTCCCGACGCGACCTGGGCGCCGTGGCTGAATGTCGCTTTCGTCGGCGCCGCGATCATCGGGTTGGGGATCGTCCTCACGGTCGTCCAGCTGCTCTATTCGATCAAGACCCGCGACCGGCGCCGGGACGTCACTGGCGACCCGTGGGACGGGCGGACGCTCGAATGGCTGACCTTGTCACCGCCGCCGCATTACAATTTCGCGGTGCTTCCCGACGTCCACGGCGAAGAGGCTTACTGGACGCGCAAGCAGACCGCGATCAAGGAAGAGAAGCTGATCGACGAGCCC